>SKWV01000393.1 GCA_007128755.1 Trueperaceae bacterium | reverse complement strand
CGAGCGCGTGGGCGCCGACATCACCCAGGTGGCGCGGGCGATCGGGCTCGACGAGCGCATCGGCACGCGCTTCCTGCACGCCGGCATCGGCTGGGGCGGCTCCTGCTTCGGCAAGGACACGGCGGCCATCATCGCCACCGCGTCGCGCTACGACTACGAGATGCCGATCGTGCAGGCGGCGATCGACGTCAACTACCGCCAGCGGCTGCGGGTGGTGGAGCGGCTGCAGGAGCACCTCAAGGTGCTGCGCGGCACCACCATCGGCCTGCTCGGCTTGACCTTCAAGGGCAACACCGACGACCTGCGCGACGCGCCGGCGATCGCGCTCATCGAGCACCTGGCGAAGCGCGGCGCCGTGATCCGCGCGCACGATCCCGTCGCGATGGCGCAGTGCCAGGAGCGCCACCCCGACCTGCCGGTCACGTACCACGAGACCGAGGCCGAGCTCGTGCAGGGCTGCGACGCCGTGGTCATCGTCACGGATTGGGACCAGTACCGGTTGCTCGACTGGAAGAGCGTCGCCGCGGCGATGCGCGGACGCGTGGTGATGGACGCCCGCAATCTCGCGAATCCCGAGCACGTGCGCGGCGCGGGGCTGCGCTACTCGGGCGTCGGGCGCTGAGGCGATGCGCGTGCTGCTGACCGGCGGAGGGGGCCGGCTCGGCGGGGCGCTGCAGCCGCTCCTGCCTGGAATCGCGGCGCCCCCGCGCACCGAGCTCGACGTCACCGACGCCGAAGTGGTCGCGCGCGCCTTCGCGGCCGCGCGCCCCGAGGTGGTGGTCCACGCCGCCGCCTTCACCGACGTGAGCGCCGCGGAGCGGCAGCGCGACGCCTGCTGGCGCATCAACGTGCTCGGCACGCGGCACGTGGCGGAGGCGTGCGCGCGCCTAGGGGCCACGCTGGTGCACGTCAGCACCGACTACGTGTTCTGGGGCGACGCCGATCCCGAGCGCGCGGCGCGCGGCGGCTACCGCGAGGACGATCCCACGGGCCCGACGCGCAACTACTACGCGCTCACGAAGCTAGCCGCCGAGGACGAGGCGCGGCGCGCGCCGCGCCACCTGATCGTGCGCACCACCTTCCGCGCGACCGCCTGGCCATACCCGGTCGCGTTCACCGACGTGGCGACGAGCCAGACGTACGTCGACGAGATCGCGCCCGAGATCGCCGAGGTCGTGCGTTGGGCGCCGCGGATCGTCGACGAGGGCGTGCACGTGCTGCACGTGGCGGGCCCGCCGACGACCGCGTTCGAGCTGGCGCGGCGCCGGGCTCCCGAGGTCCGTGAGGGCACGAAGGCGGAGGCCGGCGTCGAGCTACCCGACGACGTCACGCTCGACGTGTCGCGGTGGCGCGACCTGCGGGCGCGTCTCCTCGCGCAGGGGTAGTCGCCGCGCGTCGCGTCAGACGGAGGGCGACGGCACGTCGCCGCGCTCAGGGGCCTCGCGGTACCACGCCGCCGTCCGCGCCAGTCCCGTGCGGAGATCGGTCGTGGCGCTCCACCCAGCACGCGTCAAGCGAGTCACGTCCATCAGCTTCCTGGGTGTGCCGTCGGGCTTGCCGGCATCGAACGCCAGCTCGCCCTCGTACCCGATCACGTCGCAGACCATCTCGGCCAGCTCCCGGATCGACACGTCGACGCCGGTGCCCACGTTGATCGGGCCCGGTTCGTCGAAGTGCTCGAGCAGGAACAGGCAGGCGTCGGCGAGGTCGTCGACGTAGAGGAACTCGCGCCGTGGCGTCCCCGACCCCCACACCGTGATCGACGGCGCCCCGGCGTCTCTCGCCTCCACCGCCTTGCGCAGCAGCGCCGGCAACACGTGGCTCGTCTCCAGATCGAAGTTGTCGCCGGGTCCGTAGAGGTTCGTCGGCATGGCCGAGATGAACGACCGCCCGTGTTGGGCGCGGTAGGCGTCGCAGAGCTCGATGGCGGCGATCTTCGCGATCGCGTACGCGCGGTTCGTGCTCTCGAGCGGACCCGTCAGCAGCGCGCTCTCCGGCATCGGCTGCGGCGCGTGCTTCGGGTAGATGCAGGAGGAGCCGAGGTTGAGCAGCTTCCGAACATCGTGCGCGTGCGCCGCGTGGATCACGTTCGCCGCGATCATGAGGTTCTGGTAGAGGAAGTCCGCCGGGTACGTGGCGTTGGCGAGGATGCCGCCCACCTTGGCCGCGGCGAGGATCACGACCTGCGGGCGCTCGCTCGCGAAGAAGGCGTCGACCGCGTGCGGGTCGAGCAGGTCGAGTTCGGCGCGCGTGCGCGTCAGCAGGTTCGTGAACCCCTGTGCCGCGAAGTGCCGCACGATCGCGCTGCCGACCAGGCCGCGATGACCCGCCACGAACAGCGTGGCGTCGCGCGGAAGCGGGCCCGTCACGCGCTCGCGAGCCCTCGCGGCGCCACGACGTGCCCGGCGTCTCGGAGCGTGCGCTCCTGGTGCGCGAGCTCGAGGTCGTTGGCCACCATGCGTCGCACCAGCTCGTCGACGCCGACGACCGGCGTCCAACCGAGACGCTCGGTCGCCTTGCGCGCGTCGCCGCGCAAGGCATCGACCTCGGTCGGTCGGTGGTAGCGCGGATCGATGCGCACGTAGCGCTCCCAATCGAGCTCCAGCGCGGCGAACACCCGCTCCACGAAGGCGCGCACCGTGTGCGACTCTCCCGTGGCGATCACGTAGTCGTCCGGTTCGTCCTGCTGCAGCATCAGGTGCATCGCCCGCACGTAGTCCTCGGCGTGCCCCCAGTCGCGCTCGGCGTCGAGATTGCCGAGGTAGAGCACCTCCTGCAGTCCCAGCTTGATGCGCGTCGCGGCGCGCGTGATCTTGCGGGTCACGAACGTCTCGCCGCGGCGCTCGCTCTCGTGGTTGAAGAGGATCCCGTTGCTCATGTGCAGGCCGTACGCCTCGCGGTAGTTGACGACCAGGTGGTGCGCCATCACCTTCGCGGCGCCGTACGGGCTCCGGGGGTAGAACGGGGTCGTCTCGGACTGCGGCGGTGGGCTGCCGCCGAACATCTCGCTCGTCCCCGCCTGGTAGAGGCGGATCACGTCGCTCGTGCGCCCCTGCACGTCGCGGATCGCCTCGAGCAAGCGCAGCGTGCCGAGTCCGTCGACGTCGGCCGTGTACTCGGGCTGCTTGAACGACACCGCCACGTGCGACTGCGCCCCTAAGTTGTAGACCTCGTGCGGTTGGACCTCCTCGAGCACCTGCCGCAGCCCCGTGCCGTCGGTGAGGTCGGCGAAGTGGAGGAACAGGCGCGCGTCGGGAGCGTGTGGATCCTGGTACAGGTGGTCGATCCGGTCGGTGTTGAACGTGCTCGCGCGCCGGATCAGACCGTGCACCTCGTACCCGAGGCCGAGCAGCAACTCGGTGAGGTAGGAGCCGTCCTGTCCTGTGACGCCGGTGATCAGGGCTCGTGGCATGGGCCCATCATGCCCCGTGATGGCCTCGCGTGCGCCGCACCGTCGTCACGGCTCCGTCGAGTACGCGCGGCCGCGAGCGGGTAGCCGGCCTACCCGGTCGTGGCCGAGTAGGCTTAGGGCATGCCCCATCGCGATCCCACCGCCCCCTCGCGCACCGTGCTCGTCACCGGCGGCAGCGGCTTCATCGGCTCGGCCGTGGTGCGGCACCTGGTGCAGGACACGCCGCACCGCGTCGTGAACCTCGACGCCCTCACCTACGCCGGCTCGAACGACAACGTCGCGGATGTGGCCGACGACCAGCACTACGCCTTCGTACGGGCCGACATCACCGACTCAGACGCGCTCGACCTGGCGTTCGCGACCCATCAACCCGACGCCGTGCTGCACCTGGCGGCCGAGACGCACGTCGACCGCTCCATCGACGCGCCCGCCGCGTTCGTGCGCACCAACGTGCTGGGGACGTTCGAGCTGCTCGAGGCGGCGCGGCGGCACCTGGCCACGCGCACACCGTTCGAGCGCGAGGCGTTCCGCTTCGTGCACGTGTCGACCGACGAGGTGTTCGGCGCGCTCGGCGCGGAGGGGCGCTTCGGGCTCGACACGCCCTACGACCCGCGCTCGCCCTACTCGGCGAGCAAGGCGGGCTCGGACCACCTCGCGCGCGCGGCGTTCCACACCTTCGGCTTGCCGGTGATCGTCACGAACTGCACCAACAACTACGGGCCCTACCAGTTCCCGGAGAAGCTCGTGCCGCACACGGTGCTGCGGGCCCTGCACGGGCTGGAGCTGCCGATCTACGGCACCGGCACCAACGTCCGCGACTGGCTGCACGTGGGCGACCACGCGCGCGGCCTGGTGCGGGCGCTCGAGCGCGGCACGCCGGGGAGCACGTACCTGTTCGGCGGCGACGAGGAGCGCACCACCGTGCAGGTGGTGGAGACGATCTGCGCCGCGCTCGACGAGCTGCGGCCGCAGGGCGCGCCGCACGCGCGGCTGATGGCGTTCGTGCGCGACCGGCCCGGGCACGACTTCCGCTACGCGATCGACGCGAGCGCCACGCACGCGGCGCTCGACTGGCGGCCCACCGTCACCTTCGAGGACGGCATGCGCGACACGGTCGCCTGGTACCTGGACCACCTCGACTGGAGCGAACGGCGCCTGGGCGCGCGCTACGGCCTCGAGCGCCTGGGTGCGGGAGCGCCCGAAGGCACGGGCGGCGCCGAGGGCACGGGCGG
>SKWV01000264.1 GCA_007128755.1 Trueperaceae bacterium | reverse complement strand
GCCTCATACCCACGAAGAAGAACCCCGTACTCGACGGGGTTCATCTGGTAGGCGCGGGCAGGATTGAACTGCCGACCTCTACAGTGTCAATGTAGCGCTCTCCCACTGAGCTACGCGCCTTCGTCTGAGGGTGCCTCCACACGTGTGGGTCGTGCAGAGGGTGGAGGCGCCGACCGGATTCGAACCGGTGAATGGAGGTTTTGCAGACCTCTGCCTTACCACTTGGCTACGGCGCCAAGCGACCCAGAAGGTATCACGCGATCGTGGCCGGTGTCAAGGCGTCAGGATGCCGAAGGTTGCGTCCTGGACGTTCGTCAGGCGTCTCCTCCGCCACGATCGGAGGCCCCTTCGCACTCGCGGCCCGGGCGTGGTGCGACGGCTGATGTCGACGGTAGACTGCCCCATGACCGCGCCCGCGCGCTTCGCGCACCTCCACCAGCACACCGCCTACAGCCTGCTCGACGGTGCCGCGCGGATCAAGGACCTGATCGCGTGGGTCAAGGAGGTCACGCCCGACGATCCGGCGCTGGCGATGACCGATCACGGCAACATGCACGGCGCCATCGAGTTCTACAAGACGGCGGCGAAGGCGGGCGTGAAGCCGATCATCGGCCTCGAGGCCTACCTCACCGGCGGCTCGCGCTTCGACAAGAAGCGGCCCGACAGCAAGCTCGACGGCGGCAACTTCCACCTGACGCTGCTCGCGAAGGACATGACCGGCTACCGCAACCTCTGCAAGCTGAACTCGCGCGCGTGGCTCGAGGGCTTCTACATGAAGCCGCGCATCGACCACGAACTGCTGCGCGAGCACCGCGAGGGCGTGATCGCCCTGTCGGGTTGCCTCGGGGCGCAGATCCCGCGGACCCTGCTCGACGTCGGCGAGGAGGCCGGCGAGGAGCTGTTCAAGCGTTACCTCGACGTCTTCGGCGACGACTTCTTCGTCGAGCTGCAGGACCACGGTCTCGAGGAGCAGCGCCGGCTCAATCCGATGCTCAAGGCGCTGGCGGAGCGCTACGGCGTCGGCATGGTCGCGACCAACGACGGTCACTACGTCAAGAAGGACGACGCCCGCGCGCACGAGGCGCTCCTCGCCATCCAGACCAAGACCGTCCTCTCGGACCCCGATCGCTTCCGCTTCCCGTGCGACGAGTTCTACGTCAAGACGCCCGACGAGATGGCGCACGCCGTCCCCGAGCGCGACTACCCCAGCGCCCTGGCGAACACGCTCCTGGTCGCCGAGCGCTGCAACCTCGAGCTGCCGATCGGCGAGCGCCGCATCTACCAGATGCCGGTGATCGAGGTCCCCGAGGGCCGCACACTCCCCGAGCAGCTGCGCGTGCAGACGTACGAGGGGCTGGGCGCGCGCTACCCGGGGCACGTCGGCGAGCGTGTCTGGCGCGCCTACCTGGCGACGGCGGACGAGCTTCGCGGCGCCACGACGCCCGCCGGCGACGCCACGCCGCTGGAGGACGTCCTGCTGCGGCTCGCGCGCCACGCCGAGTCGTCGCGCCGACCCAAGGTCGACGGCGAGACGTACGACCGCTACGAGTACGAGCACCTCACGGCCTTCGAGGCGGTGTGGGACGACCCCAAGGCGCTCGAGATCCTCGCGCGCGCCGAGTTCGAGCTCGGGGTCATCGCGGCGATGGGCTTCGCCGACTACTTCCTGATCGTCGCCGACTTCATCGGCTGGGCCAAGTCCCAGGGCATCGCCGTGGGCCCCGGCCGCGGCTCGGGCGCCGGCTCGATCGTGGCGTACGCCCAGTCGATCACCAACATCGACCCGCTGGCGTACGGGCTGCTCTTCGAACGCTTCTTGAACCCCGAGCGGGTATCGATGCCCGACTTCGACATCGACTTCTCGGACGCACGCCGCTCCGAGGTCATCGACTACGTCCGCCGGACGTACGGCGACGACAAGGTGGCCCACATCGCCACGTTCGGGACCCTCGCCTCGCGCGCGGCCATCAAGGACGCCGCGCGCGTGCTCGAGGCCCCGTTCGCGGACGCCGATCGCGTCTCGAAGCTCGTCCCGCTCGTGTTCGGTCGCTCCGTGTCGATCGAGACGGCGCTCGAGGAGATCCCCGAGATGCGCGCGCTCTACGACGCCGGCGCGAAGGAGTACGTCGACGTGGCCATCAGCCTAGAGGGCCTGACGCGCCACGCGTCGGTGCACGCCGCGGGCGTGATCATCTCGCGCGAGAGCGTGCAGGAGCTCGCGCCGGTCTTCCGCTCCGGCGACGGACCGGTGGTGTGCCAGTACGACATGAGCTCCGTCGAGGACTTGGGCTTCCTGAAGATGGACTTCCTCGGGCTGCGCACGCTCTCGTTCATCGAGGCCGCCGTCCGGATCGTCCAGAACACCTACGGGGAGCGCCTCGATCCGGACGCCTTCGCGCTCGACGACGCGGCCGTGTTCGAGCTGCTCTCCCGCGGCGACGCGGCTGGCGTGTTCCAGTTCGAGTCGCTCGGCATGGTCGACACGCTCAAGAAGCTGCGGCCGCGCCGCATCCAGGACCTCATCGCCGTCTCGGCGCTCTACCGCCCCGGCCCGATGGAGAACATCCCCGCCTACATCCGGCGCCACCACGGTACGGAGGAGGTCCGCTACGACGACTTCCCGACGAGCGGCGACGCGCACCTCGCGCCGATCCTCGCCGAGACGTACGGCATCCCCGTCTACCAGGAGCAGATCATGCAGATCGCGCAGTCTGCGGCGGGGTTCAGCCTCGGCGAGGCCGACCTGCTGCGGCGGGCGATGGGCAAGAAGAAGGTCGAGGAGATGGAGCAGCAGCGCGTCGTGTTCGAGCGCGGCGCGAAGGGCCAGGGGATCCCCGCCGACGAGGCGAACCGGATCTTCGACCTGCTGGAGAAGTTCGCGAACTACGGCTTCAACAAGTCGCACTCCGCCGCCTACACGCTGCTCTCCTACCAGACCGCCTACCTCAAGGCCCACTACCCCGTGGCGTTCGCGGCCGCCCTGCTCACGGTGGAGCGCGGTAACTCCGACAAGGTCGCCCAGTACGTCGCCGACTCCCGCCGCATGGGGATCGAGGTGCTGCCTCCCGACATCAACGAGTCCGGCGGCGACTTCACGCCCGTCGGCGAGGTGGTGCGGTTCGGGCTCTACGGCGTCAAGCACGTCGGCGACACCGCCGTCGACCACGTCCTGGCGGAGCGCGAGCGCCACGGTTCGTTCACCGACCTGTTCGACTTCTGCCGGCGCGTCGACGGGACGCTCCTCAACAAGCGCGCGCTGGAGTCGCTCGTGCGCTCCGGTGCGTTCGACGCGCTCGGCGAGCGGCCGACGCTGCTGGCCAGCCTCGAGACGGCGGTGCGCTGGGGCGCCGCGCTGCGCGAGCAGGCGGCCCAGGGTCAGGTCGGCCTGTTCGGCGCCGAGGAGGTGCCGGTGCCGTCGCTCGAGTCGGCCACGCCGCTCACCCCGCTCGAGTTGCTGCGCTTCGAGAAGGACGCGCTCGGCCTCTACCTCTCCTCGCACCCCATGGCCACGTACCCCGGCCTGGCCGAGGCCGCGACCGTGAAGGTGGCCGAGCTCGAGGGCTGGTTCCGGAGCACCGCCACGGCGTCGACTCCCGAGCGCCGCAAGGTGGTGCTGGCCGGGCTCATCCAGAGCGTCGTGAAGCGGCCGACGCGCAAGGGGACGATGATGGCGCGCTTCGAGATCGCCGACGAGACGGCGTCACGCGAAGTGGTGGCCTTCAGCCGCGTGTTCGACGAGATCGCCCCCCACCTCGTCGAGGACGCTCCGGCGGTGCTCGTGTGCGAGGTCTCCGAGGACGCCGACACGATCCGTCTCGTGGCCGACCGCCTCATCCGGTGGGACGAGCGCACGCCCGGCAGCGTGCCGGAGGTCGCCGTGGTGCGCTTCGACTTAGGTCAGGTCGCGGATCACCAGCTCGAGGAGCTGCGCTCGCACTTCGACGAGCTCTCCGGCCACGTGCCGGTCGAACTGCGGGTGAGGGCCCCCGAGGGCGTCGTGCGCTTCGCGGTCGAGGGTGCGCGGATCGACCCGACCGCGCTCCCCACCATCACCGAGGCCTGCCCCTGGCTCGACGCCGCGCTGACGGTGGACACGCGCTCGCTCATGGAGGCGGAGTCGCGCAACGGCTTCGGGCGCAAGGACTTCGCTCGCCGCCCGCCGCCCGCGGCGGCACCCGCGACCGACGTGCCGTTCTAGCGTCTCTCGCGCCGGCCGCTCAGCCCCACTGCGTGGCGACGCCGGTCTCGCGCCCGAGGTCGACCTGCGTGGCGGAGATCTTGAACCCTTGCGCCGACGTCGCGGCGGCCATCGCGGTGTCGTAGCTGATGGTGTCCTCGGCGTAGAGCTGCGCGAGGTGGTCGTCGAAGAGCTGCATGCCGTCGAGGCGCGAGTCCTTGATGGCCTCATAGATCTCGCCGGAGCGCTTCTCGTCCTTGATGAGGTCCTTGATGCGCAGCGTCGCCTTCACGATCTCCATGGCCGCCACGCGCCCCCCGCCGCCCCGCTTCGGGAGCAGGCGCTGCGAGACGATCCCCACGAGCGCCTCCGCGAAGAGCATGCGGGCGGTATCGCGCTCGTCGTTCGGGAAGAGCTCCAGCATGCGGTTGATGGTGCGCGCGGCGTCCTGCGTGTGCATGGTGCTGAACACGAG
>SKWV01000004.1 GCA_007128755.1 Trueperaceae bacterium | reverse complement strand
GGCCGCGGCGACGACGGACACGACCCGAGCGACGGACGCGCTCACGACGCCGGACGCCGTCGCGGAGCGCCGCGCGCGCCTCGAGGCGTGGCGCGCCCGGACGTCCGAGGCCGAAGCGCGCTCGCCGCAGGCGGTCCTCTCCGACGACGTGCTCGGCGAGCTGGCCCAGCGGGCACCGAGCGACATGCATGCGCTCGCGGAGGTGCGCGGCATCGGTCCCGTGAAGCTCGAACGCTATGGCGCCGAGCTGCTCGAGGTGGTGCAGGCCGAGCGAACCTGACGCGCGTCGCCGGTGGGTCCCTCCCGACCTGTCGGCCACGCTGCCATGGCGGCCTCGCGTCTGCGCGGTAGACTGGCCGAACGTCAGGACGACGAGTCGGGCACGTTCGCGCGCGAAGGATGTGCCGATGCTCCCTCCCCCATCCTCTCCCGCCTTGGTCATCGGCCTCGGCGACCGCCCGGAGGCTCCATGGACACGACGATCGCTCGCGGACTAGCCGGTGTCACCTTCGACACCTCGGAGATCTGCTTCATCGACGGCGAGCAGGGTCAGTTGATCTACCGCGGCTACGACATCCGCGAACTGACGGACGCCACCTTCGAAGAGGTCTGCTACCTGTTGTGGCACGACGACCTGCCGACCGCCGACGAGCTTGCCGCCTTCACGCGCCAGCTCTCACCAGGGTTCGCCGTGCGCGACGAGGTCATCGACCTGTTCCGCGCGCTGCCGGCGGGAACCGATCCCATGCACGCGCTCCGCAGCGCCGTCTCGCTGCTCGCGGCCTTCGACGAGGATCCCGACGGCGTCGACGACGCCAACCTGCGACGCATCGGTCGCACGCTGCTGACGCAGTTCCCGGCGCTGGTGTCGTCGTTCGAGCGCATCCGCAACGGCAAGGAACCGGTCGAGCCCGACTCGTCGCTCTCGATCGCCGGCAACTTCCTCTACATGCTCACCGGCGAGCGCCCCTCGGAGGCCGCCACGCGCGTGATGGACGTGGCGCTGGTGCTGCATGCGGAGCACGGCTCCAACGCCAGCACCTTCGTGGCGCGCTCGACCGCCAGCAGCCTCACCGACGCCTACAGCGCGATCACCGCCGCGATCGGCTCGCTCAAGGGACCGCTCCACGGGGGCGCCAACGCGGCCGTGATGCGCGCGCTGGAGTCGATCGGTTCGGTCGAAGGCGTCGAGCCCTACGTGCTCGACGTCCTCGCCAAGCCGCAGGGTCGCGTGATGGGCTTCGGGCACCGCGTCTACCGCGTGCTCGATCCCCGCGCCAAGATCCTCGAGGACGTCTCGAAGACGTTGGCCGCGGAGTCGGGCGACAGCCGCTGGTTCGAGATGTCGCTGGAGATGGTGCGCGTCATGGACCGCGAGATGGCCGCGAAGGGGCGCCAGGTGAAGGCGAACGTCGACTTCTTCTCGGCCAGCGTCTACCGCATGCTCGGTTTCCCGACCGACATGTACACGCCGATCTTCGCCGTCGCCCGCATCAGCGGGTGGATGGCGCACCTCTACGAGCAGTACGCCGACAACAGCCTCATGCGCCCGCGGCTCAACTACGAGGGGCCGACCGGGCGGACCTTCGTGCCCATCGAGGAGCGCGGCTAGTCAGCGCGCCAGCGCGGCCGTGAGGAACGCCCGCAGCCGCGTCCCGTACCCCTCGGGATCGACGTTGTACGCCTCGACGTGCCCGGCCCCCTCGACCCGCCAGTAGCTGAGCGTGTCGGCGGGCGCGGCCGCCGCGAACGCGTCGAGGAGGCCGATCGGGATCGTCTGGTCCTCCACCGCGCCGATGAGCAGCACCGGCACGTCGAGGCCGGGCGCCACGCGCCGCAGGTCGAGCGGGCGCCAACGGACGCCGGCGCGCACCGCGGCCAGCGCGAGGGCGAGGTCGGTGAGCAGGTCGGGGAGCGGGAAGCCGGAGCGCACCACGGCGAAGCGGACCACCTCACGCGGGTCGAGCAGGGGCGAGTCCAGGGCGATCCCGAGCAGCTTGGGGCCCTCGGCCGGCCAGCGTTCGCGCGCGACCAGCGCGATGGCGCCGCCCATCGAGAAGCCCACCACCGCCACGCGCCGCACGCCCCGCTCCCGGAGCCAGGCGAGCGCCGCCAGCAGGTCGTCGGCCTCGTCCTGAGCGTAGGTGAAGAGCCCCGAGGGGCTGGGGGCGCTGGCATCGTGGTTGCGATAGCTCGTCACCAGCACCGACACGCCCTGCTCCGCCACGATCGGCAGGGCGCGCAGCGCCTCGGTGCGATCGCCGCGGCGCCGTCCGTGCACCATCACCACCGCGGCGTCGCTCCCGCGATCGATCCACCAGGCGGCGACGTCGCCCACGGGACCACGCATGCGGACGTCGTCGAAGGGCACGCCGTGGTCGGCGAGCGGGTCGCGACGGTAGAGGGTCACGTCGAGTCGAGCCGGCGTGCCGGGACCGGGCGGGGGGCCGACGACGACGTCGAGCGGACGCTCGAGGGAGCCCGCGTCTCGGGAGCGCACGGCGCCGAGGTGGCCATGGCCGATGCCGCCGCCCGGGACCTCCCACATGAGCCCGTAGCGGCCGCGGGCGTCCGTTCGGGAGAACTGCGGCGCGCGCGCGAGCGGCGGTGCCGGCAGCCGCACGACGCCGCGGCCCTCGCTCTCGGCGCCCCAGGCGAGCACCGTGAACTCGCTCTGCAGGCCGTAGGGCACGGGCACGAGCAGGCGCTTGGCGGCCCGCGCCGCGAGCGCCGCCAGGACGATGGCGACGGGGAGCGCGACGACGACCGCGATCAGCAGGGCCGCCTTCGGCACCCGCGGTCCTCAGGCGCCCCAGTCGACGGAGCCGTAGGTGTCGTCGCGGTCGGGGCTCGTGGAGAACATGCGGACCGCCACGCCCGTGAACTCCTCGATGAGCGCGAGGTAGTCGAGCACCTCGCGCGGGAGCGCCTCACGCGAGCCCAGCCCGTGCAGGTCGCCCCAGCCGGGCATGGTCTCGTACACCGGCGTCTCGCCGTCGTGCCTGACGCACACCCGCACCTCGTCGAGCCCCGACAGCACGTCGAGCTTGGTCACGACGAGCCCGTCGAAGCCGTTGATCTCACAGGCGTAGCGGAGCTGCGGCAGGTCGAGCCAGCCGACGCGACGCGGCCGGCCGGTGGTGGTGCCGAACTCGTCCCATTGGTTGGAGCCGGTGCCGCGCAGGCGTTCGGCCTCGCTGCCCGCGAGCTCGGTCGCGAAGGGACCGTGCCCGACGCGTGACGAGAACGCCTTCACCACGCCGTAGACGCCGTGCAGGGCGCGGTGGCTCACGCCGGCGCCGACGAGGATCCCGCCCACGGTCGGGTGCGACGAGGTGACGAACGGGTAGGTGCCGTACGCGAGGTCGAGCATCGTGCCCTGCCCCCCCTCGAACAGCACGCGCTGGGAGCGGGCCAGGGCGTCGCGCACCAGGACACCGGTGTCGCGCACCATCGGCGCGACGTAGGAACGCACGTCGTCGAGCGTCGCCAACGCGTCGTCGACGGTGGCCCAGCCGACGCGCGCGGTCGAGTTGGGCTTCCCCTCGATGAGGCGGCCGAGCGCCTGCCGGAGCCGCTCGTCGTCCAGGAGGTCGCCGAAGCGCACCCCGAGGCGGCGCGCCTTGTCGGAGTAGGCGGGACCGATGCCGCGACCGGTCGTGCCGACGAACCCGCCCCCTTCGTCGTTCTTCTTGTGGTGCGGGAGCACCACGTGGGCGTCCGACGAGATGTGCACCTCGCCGGGGTCGCGGCGGGCGCGTAGGCCTTCGAGCTCGTCGCGCAGCGTCCAGGGATCGATCACCATGCCGCCGCCCAGGACCGACATCGGTCGCTCGTGCAGCGTGCTCACGGGGAGGTGGTGGAGCTTGTAGACCTGCTCACCCACCACGACCGTGTGCCCGGCGTTGGCGCCTCCCGAGAAGCGCACGACCACGTCGGCCGTGCTCGCCAGGGCGTCCACGACCTTCCCCTTGCCTTCGTCCCCCCACTGCGCGCCGATGACGGCGATTCCGGGCATCCACGACCTCCAGACGGGCAGTATCGCACACGGCGCGAGCGCGCCCCAGACGCGCCGCTTGCGCGCGCCTCCTCCATCGGGCTAGGCTCGCGGCGCCATGCCCGATGCCGACACCCCCCACCGACGAGCCGACGCGCACGGTCCGGCCGCCGTCGTGGTGACACGGCGCGGCGCCGCGCGGCTGCGGCAGGGCCACCCGTGGGTCTACCGGTCCGACGTCGCGAGGCCACCCGCCGCCCCCGGCTTCGCGCCGATCGTCGACGAGCGGGGGCGGCCGCTCGGGTGGGCGGCCGTGAACCCCCACAGCGAGATCACGGTCCGGCGGCTCCACCCGGGAACCGAGAGCGTCGACGAGGGGACGCTGCTGCGCGCGCTCGACGCCGCCCTCGCGTACCGAGCGACGCTGGCGGCGAACGAGGACTCGGGCGTCGCGGGCGACGACGCCATGCGGCTGGTGCACGCCGATGCCGACGGCCTCCCCGGGCTCGTGGTGGACCGCTTCGCCGACCTGCTGGTGGTGCAGAGCGCGTCGGCGGCGTTCGAGCCGTACCTGGACGCGCTCGTGACGCACCTCCTGGCGCGCACGGGCGCCACCGCGGCGCTCGGGCGGCTCGACGGCGCGGCGCGGGAGCGAGAAGGCTTGGAGCG
>SKWV01000118.1 GCA_007128755.1 Trueperaceae bacterium | reverse complement strand
GACGCGCCTCGCGCAGCGGACCGGGGGTGCGCGCGCCGGCCATGACGGCGCGCACCACCTCGACCGCCGTCGCGACGTCGGTCCGCCACCCGGCATGCGCCCACACACCGCGCGTCCCGGACTGCGGCCGCACCAGGCGGGCGACCACACGACCGTGGCGGCGGACGAGGGCCGCCGAGCCGGCGGCGTCGAGCGTCTCCTCCGCCTCGCTCGAGAGCGGCCGATCGGTCACGCCCACGGTGGGAACGTCGAGCACGACACCCAGGTGCACCGCCAGCCCCGCCAGCCGCGGGTGATCACGCCCGGTGGCGTTCACCAAGAGCACGTCCGGGTGTTGCGGCAGGCTCGCGACGGCACGCTCGAGCAGCCTCCCGGCACGCAGCGCGAGGAGGCCAGGCTCGTACGGACCCGACGCGCTGCCCTCGACGACCGCGGCCGCAAGGCGTGTCGCACCCTCGAAGGTCACGGCCGCGGCCCAGGCAGGCTCGGCACGCCCACCTCGGCCCGCCGGCTCCTCGGCGAAGCACACGAAGCACGCACCCACGCGGTCGCCTGCCGAGCAGCGCCACGACGGCGCCTCGAGCCTCGCGATCCGTGACTGCTCCTCGATCAGGCGCTGCACATCGATCGGCCACACGGTCAGAGGCTCCCCACGGTGGCGGGGCCGGCACGCGACCGGAACGCAACGCCGGAGTCGAGATCCATCCGTCCATGCTAGCGAAGGCGTGCGAGACACCGCGCGCGACGCCGCCCGCACCACCCCCACCGCGTGGACGGCGCGCCGATGGCCGACATCACCGCCGGAGCAGCCGCCGCACCGCCGTGTAGTGGTGCAGGTCGTGGTGGACACAGACGCGCAGGACCTGCACCAGGTTCAAGCGTCCGATGGCCGGGTCCCACACGGTGACGTGTCCGAGCAACCGTTCAGGCTTGCCCGCGTAGAGGCGGGTGATCGCGTCATGCTCAGCGGCCAGCGCCCACTCGAGCTCGGCAAGCGACGCAGGCCGCGACGGCGTGCGGCGTGGGGGCCAGAAGAACCCGACCCAGCTCGGCATGCTCGGCCGCTGGTACACGTCGTCGATGTCGGTGGCATAGGGACGCTCGAGTCGCTGCTGCGCGCCGGGTAGGAGGCCGGGCCACGCCGAGACGATCGGCCAGGCCGCCGTCAGCAGCCGGCGGAAGCACGCGTTGAGCACCCGGGTGTGGTCCAGATGCTCGCCGGGCGCCCACTTCTTCGCCGCAGGACGCTCCCACAGCCGTCGTTCATCGCCGCTCCACAGCTCCTCGAACAGCGCGATGCGCTGCGCGTGCATGAGCGCGAGGTGGGCCTCCACCCCGGCGGTGCTCACGGCCAGACCGTCATCCGCGTCGACCGCCGACGCAGCCTGGGCGGCAGGCCGCGCCTCGACGTCGACGCAGATGCGCCGCGGGTGCTCGCGCGTCGACGAGTCGCTCCTCGCTCACTCCGGCACCGCCTCCCCTCAGCATAGCGGCCACCCGGCTGGGCTCGCGGCCGGCCGCTCGGCGAGGTGACCCGAACGGAGCCCGGCACACGGCCGCCGGCGACCTCCGGCCACGGTGCGGACCCCAAGGGACCCCCGCCACTGGTCCCAGGCACCCGCACCATCCACGCTGAAGCGATGGATCGTGCGATCACAGACCGCCTCGCCAACGCATCCGTGCCGGCCGGCAGCATTGGCATGCTACTCGTGCTCGGCGCCCTGGCGTCGCTGGCGATCACGGCGGGCATCGTCACCCGTGTCGGTGCCCTCGCCGGCATCGGATCGCTCGCGGCGCTAGCGTACGTGCTCGTGCTGTCGTTCGTGTTCGCTCGCGAGGTCGCCGCTGACCGTCCGCGCCTCGACGCCGTCTGGCACGAAGCTACCGGCAGCACTCCGCCTGCGCCCCGACGCGGGATCGGCGCCACGCTCCTCGCACGCATCTTCGGCGTGATCGTCCTGGTCGCCTTGGCCACTACCGTGGCCGTCGTCGTGCTCGGAGACGGCTGGTGGCTCCTCGCGTTCAGCGTGGTGCCGGCCGTCGGCGTGCTGTTCGCGTACCGCACACAGCTGGCGCCGCGGGTGTGGATCGCCGGCGGCGCGGTCGCCGCAGCGATGCTCGCCATCGAGGCGGTCTTCCGCGAGAACGTCCTCGGCGGTCTGGTACTCGGGGCGGTGATCGCGCCGCTCGTCATGGCGGGCGTCGTGCTGCTCGAGTCGTCACGGCTGGCGCGCGTGTGGTCGCTCGAGGGACGACCGTCGACGGCCGGTCGGGCCTTCGCCCTCGGTTGCCTCCTCGCCGTGCCGCCCGCACTGATGAACGTGTCGGGCATGACGGCGGAGATGGCCAGTTCGGCCGAAGCATCGTTCCCGAGCGGCTGGATGGCCTTCTACGCGCTGCAGCCGGCCTTGCTCGAGGAGGCCTGGGCGCGCCTGTTCGTGCTGCCGCTGCTCTTCGTGGCGTTCCGCTCTGCCTCCGGCTCCAGCACCGGACGGGCCTTGCTCGCCGCACTCCTCCTCTCGGTAGCCGTCCACGGCTTGGCCCACGCGCCTCAGTCCATCGCCACCGTCACGAACGCGCTGTTCACGGCGCTCGTGTTCGGGGTGCCGCTGGCGCTGCTCTTCCTTCGGCGGGGCCTGGAGAGCGCCATCGGCTACCACTTCTTCATCGACTTCGTGCGCTTCGGCTACGTGATCCTGGTGCTCCGCGCCTGACGATCGCTCGCGAGGACGGCCTAGGATGGATGCACCATGGGCGAAGCGAGCGACGCCGTGTACTTCGCCTCCCCGGAGGAGTTCCGCGCATGGCTCGAGGCGCACCACGACAGCGCCGAGGTGCTGTGGGTCGGCTACCACAAGCGCGGCACCCGTCGGCCCTCGCTGACCTGGCCCGAGTCGGTCGACGAGGCGCTCTGCTTCGGCTGGATCGACGGCTTGCGCCGCAGCGTCGATGCCGAGCGCTACGCGATCCGCTTCACGCCGCGCCGGCCGGGCAGCAACTGGAGTCGCGTGAACCTGGGCCGCGTCGAGGCACTCGTCCGCGAGGGACGCATGCGGCCCGCAGGGCTGGCGGCCTACGAGGGCCGCAAGCCCGAGCCGGCGGGCTACGGCCACGAGACCCGGCCGCAGGAACTGCCCGAACCATACGCGTCCGCCTTCCGCGAGCGGGACCCCGCCGCGTGGGACTTCTTCTCGGGGCAGTCCGCGTCCTACCGGCGTCTCGCCATCGGCTGGATCCTCGAGGCCAAGCGCGAGCAGACCCGGTCGCGGCGGCTCGAGCAGATCGTCGCGGCATCGGCGGCGGGACGCCGTTGGATCCAGGGCGCGCCGAAGGGGATGACGCGGTGACGGCGCTGCGGCGGATGCGCGGGCGCCCGTGACGCGCCTAGCCTTTGCCGCCGTCCTCGACGTCATGCGTTCGATGCGGCGGAGGGGCAAGACGGCGGTATGGGGCGCGGCAGCGAGCAACCCCGCCTCCGCGAACCTGGCCCGGCGGCTGGGCTTCGTCGAGGTCGACACCTTGTGGGTCTTCGCGCGCGACATCGGCTGAGGCGCCCGCGCGTACCGTCGCCTCTCGCGGCACGCCGGACCTCGACGTCTCGCGTTGGGAACCCCCGGAAGCCGCGCATCGGCTACGCTACGGGGACCGATAGGATGCGCCTTACGACCGCCGCCGTACCGTCATGCGCCGAAGGAGCGACCGATGAGCACAACCCCCGTCCCCGGGCACGACACGAGCGAGACCGCCCCGACCGCCGTCGCGTACAAGAGCCCTCTGCACGAGATGAGCGCGACCACCCCTACCGACTACTGGAACGACTCGTGCGCCATCGACGAGCTCACCTACGGCATCGAGCACGGCGCCGTCGGCGCCACCACCAACCCGGTGATCGTCGTCGACGTCCTGAAGAAGGCGTACGGCGACTGGCGCGAGCGCATCCAAGACCTCATCCGCGAGCGTCCGACCGGCACCGAGGACGACGTGGCATGGGCGCTGATCGACGAGATGGCGACGAAGGCTGCCGCGCTGCTCATGCCGACCTTCGAGCGGACCAACGGTCAGAAGGGCCGCTTGTCGATGCAGACCAGCGCCAAGTTCTACCGCAACCCGCGGGCGATGGTCGACCAAGCGATGCACTTCACCACCGTGATCCCCAACCTCAACGTCAAGATGCCGGTCACGGCGGCGGGCATCGAGGCGATCGAGGAGGCCACCTACCGCGGCATCAGCGTCAACGCCACGGTGTCGTTCACGGTGCCGCAGGCGCTCGCCGTCGGCGAGGCCGTCGAGCGTGGCCTGAAGCGCCGCCAGGCCGAGGGCCACGACGTGTCCGAGATGGCGCCGGTGTGCACGATCATGGTCGGCCGCACCGACGACTGGCTCAAGGTGGTCGCCAACAAGCACGACATCATCACGGATCCTGGCCATCTCGAATGGGCGGGCGTCGCCGTGATGAAGCACGCCTACCGGCTCTACCAGGAGCGCGGCTACCGGGCCCGGCTACTGGCGGCGGCGTACCGCAACCACCACCACTGGTCGGCGTTCATCGGTGGCGACGTGGTGCTCACCATCCCGTTCACGTGGGCGCAGCGCTTCAACGGCTCCGACGTCTCGGCCGCCCCGCGGATGGACGACCCGGTCGACCCGCGCATCGTCGACGAGCTGCGTGCGAAGTTCGAGGACTTCCG
>SKWV01000115.1 GCA_007128755.1 Trueperaceae bacterium | reverse complement strand
GCGGCGAGCATCACGAACCCCCACAGGCCGACGGCGCCGAGCACGTAGCCGCTCACGATGCGCGGCCAGGAGCGGGGGTTGCGGCGCATGAGGAAGAGCGCGCCCAGGACCACGAACGGCCACGGCAACGCCCACGCACCGAGCCCGATGGGACCCATCACGGTGGCGCGCGCCCGCACGCCCAGGTCGCCGGTCGGCACGATCGGCGACAGCAGGCCGAGCGCCGCCAGGCCGGCGGCGAGCAGCACGAGCCCGATGGCTTCCAGGTCGAAGACACGCGTCACCGCGCCGCCTCGGCGCTTGCCGCGCGGACGCGTGCTCCGTGCCGAGGATGTCGCTCGCTTCGCCACCGGGTCCAGTCTAGCGCGCGGGGCCGGAGCGCCCGATGAGGCACCCCGAGGCGCCGCGGCGCCTCAGCGCAATCGCCGCTCGGTCAGGCGTTCGCTCTCGCTCTGGCTCCCGCTCTGCGCAGCGTCGACGGGGGGCGCCTGGGCGCGGGGCTCCTCGACGTACGCGGGGCGCGTGAGCAGGTACTCCTCGAGGATGGTCTTGATCAGCGCGGCGATCGGGACGGCGACGAAGGCGCCGAGGATGCCCAGGGCGCCGATCCCGATCATGATCGAGATGAGCACGGTCACGGGATGGATGTCGGTCGACTTCGCGAGGATCATCGGCCCCAGCACGTGGGCCTCGATCTGGTTCGCGACGATGAACACGATCAGCGCCAGCAGCGCCGTGAGGGGCGACACGGTGAGGCCGAGCAACACGGCGGGGATGGTGCCGACCACGGGCCCGAGGTAGGGGACGAGGTTGAACACCGCCGCGAGGAACGAGATGGCGACCGCGAGCGGCACCCCGATGATCGAGAGGCCGATCCAGATGATGAAGCCGAGGATGATCGAGATCATGAGCTGGCCGCGCAGGTAGCCGCCCACGGCGCGGTCGGCCTTGTGCGACAGGTCGGCGTGCAGGGGGCGCCAGCGCACGGGGACGAAGCGCCGGATGTTGGCCGTGATCTTGGGGTAGTCGTACAGGAAGTAGGCGCTGGCGATCGTGATCAGCACCACCTGGAAGGTGGCCGAGATGATCGTCGTCGCTCCCACCAGCAGCACCGACGGCCCCTCGGTCACGACCCGCTCGAGGAAGCGGTTGAGCGCCTGCGCCAGCCCGGTGAGCCAGGCGGCGATCTGCTGCTGCGCCTGCAGCGCCAGGTCGTCGTCGGCGGTGTCCATGCCGAAGCGCTCCTGCATGAACTCCGGCAGCGCGTCGACGAACGCGCTCCACCAGACGCTGATCCTCCCGAGCACGCCGCCCACCTCCTCGAGCGCGCCAGGCACGAGCGCGACGAAGCGCGCGGTCTCGGCGACCACCTGCGTGAGCAGCACCGAGCCGAACACGAACACCTGCAGGAGGAGCAGGTAGACGATGACGACCGCGAGGGCGCGCGGCAGGCGCGCACGCGTGAGGGCCTCGACCACCGGGTTGAACACGTAGGCGATCAGGTAGCCGATCAGCCCGACCTGCAGGGCCAACCCGTACACGTGACGCTGCGTGACGATCAGGTAGATCAGGAAGGTGATGAGCAGCAGGTAGGCCACCGCGCGCACCCATACGTGCATCCACAGCAGCTCCAGCGCGGTGCGGTCGGGGTTCGGCGGCGACTCGCCCAGGTTCGAGGATCGGCGCTCGGGACCGGGTCGGCTCATCAGGGTCCCACGAAGAGCGCGGCCGCCGCGAGGCGGACCTCATCGGGAGGGAGCGCCTGACCGACGAAGGCGTCGCCGTCCCAGACCTCGAAGTGCAGCCGCGCGTTCGTGGTGCGGCCGGAGACGGCGTCGGGCGTCCCACTGTTGCCGACCGTGCCGATCACGCGGCCGCGCGCCACGCGCGTGCCGACGGCGAGGCCGGACCGCACGCTGGCGAGGTGCCCGTAGCGCACCACGCGGCCGTCGTCGAGCCGGATCCAGACCTGGCGGCCGCGGAGCAGGTCGAGGTCGCGCTCTTCGGCTCCCTGCGCGACGCGCACGATCAGGTCGTCCCACTCGGTGCGGCCGAGCTCGGCGTAGGGCTGATCGGCGCGCAAGACGACCCCGTCGCCCGCCGCGATCACCGGCGTGCCGTAGACGATCGGCACGCCGCTCGACTCGGGCCAGAAGCTGAAGCCCTGCGCGATCCCGGAGCGGTACGCGCGCTCGGCGTTCGGGAGGTGGGCGTCGTCGTCGGGCACGCGGGCTCCGGGGATCGGGAACCAGAGCCCGGAGGCCGACGCCGCAGGCGCCGCCTCGCGCGGCGGAGGCTCGACCGGCGCCGCCACGGCCTCGGCCACGACTGCGGTGGCCTCGAGGCGCGCTTCGCGCAACGCGGTCGCCGCCACCCGCCACTGGGCGGTCGCGACGACGGCGTAGACGAGTAGGGCGGCGAACACGTACCAGCCGGGTTTGATCCGGCCCCAAGGGACGCGCATGCCGTTCAGGGTAGCACGCGACCGCGCGAGGCCGTCACCGTCGGCGACTTCGCCTCAGCACGCACAGCAGCGGCTGGTGCCCGCCATGCCAGACGCGCCGGGCGTGCGCCACGAGCCAGCGTGGGTGGTCCTCGAGCAGGCGCTCCGTGAGGCGCACCTCGTGCGTCACCAGCACGAGCCGAGCGCCGGGCGCCGCCACGCGGCCGAGCTCCTGCAGCATCGCCTCGTAGAGCGCGGGGTTGGTCCTGTGCGAGCCGACGGCGTCGCCCCAGGGGGGATCGACGAGGATGAGGTCGAAGGCCGCGTCGGGGATGTCGAGCGCCGTGACGTCGGCGCGCCAGACGTGCACGTGCTCGCCCGCGCCGGCGGCCGCGGCGTTTTGAAGCGTGCAGGCGACCGCGCGATCGTCGATGTCGACGCCGTCGAGGCGCTCCGCCGGCGCCACCAGCGCCCGCTCGATCAGGAGCGTGCCGCTCCCGACCATCGCCCCGAACACGCGGTCGGTGGGGCGCGGGCGCGCGAGTCGCACGGCGGCGGCGGCGAAGGCGCCGTCGAGCCCACCGGGTCGGTCGCACGTCCGCCAGGCGCGCACCGACATCGGCCGCGGCGTGGTGCGCACCAGCACCTCCCACTCCCCGCTCGGCGCTCGGCGCAGCCGCACGACCAGGTCGCCGCGCTCCGGGTCGACCTCGAGGCCCGCCGAGCGCGCCAGCGCCTCGGCGAAGCGCTGCATCACGTCGCTCTCGCGCCCCGCCGCCGAGAGCCTGAGGGCGTGGAAGGGCGCCGGCGCGTCGCGCACCAGCTCGGCCACGGCCGCACCGATGGTCCGGAGCAGCGCGTCGCCCAGGAGCGCCTTGGGGCGCGGCACGTCGAAGCGCCAGACGCGCGAGACCGAGACGATGGTGCGCAGCGTGTGGAGCTCGGCGATGGTGCCGGGCCAGCGCAGCGCCAGCGCGTCGTCCTTCACGTCCGGCGTCACGACGCCCTTGCCGAGTCGGCGCCCGAGCTCCTGCAGCTCCTCCATGGCCACGTCGGCGAGCCCCGGCGCGACCGCGAGCTCGACCAGGAGGGGCTCGCCCCGCGACGGGGCGGGGCGGGCCGTCGGGCGAGGCCCCTTGTGGGTCACGCGACCCGGTCGCGGGGTGCGCGCCGGTCGCGGAGAGCGCGCCTTGCGCGTGGTGGTTCGTGGTCCTCGAGTGGGTCGCCGCTTCACGCGACGAGCGTACCCCCTCGCCGCACCTAGACTGGTTCCGTGCAGCCGCCGCGCTCGCTCTACCTGCACGTGCCCTTCTGCCCTCAGGTCTGTCCATACTGCGACTTCCACAAGATGCGCCGCAACGAGGACCTGGTGCGGCGGTACGTGGCCGGCGTGGAGCGTGAGGCCGAGGCGGAGGCCGAGCGCTGGCCGGGGCCGCTCGAGACCGTGTACGTCGGCGGCGGCACGCCGTCGCACCTCACCGACGACGAGCTCGACCGCGTGCTCGGCGCCGTGGCGAGGGCGTTCGGCGGCCTCGGATCGCTCGAGACGACGCTCGAGGCCGATCCCCTCACGTTCGATGCGCCGCGGCTCGGGCGCTGGCGGGCGCAGGGCGTCACGCGCCTCTCGATCGGCCTGCAGTCGACGGACGACGCGGTGTTGCGCCTGCTCGGGCGCGGCCACGACGCCCGCTCGGGCATGCGCGCGATCGACGACGCGCTCGCCGCGGGCTTCGACGTCTCGGCGGACCTCATCACGGCCGTGCCGGGTCAGGACGCGCGGCGCGACCTCGAGACGGTCGCGCGCTCGGGCGTGCAGCACGTGAGCGTGTACACGCTGACGATCGAGCCCTTCACCCCCTTCGCGCGGCGCGGCATCGACGTCGACGACGAACGCGCCGCCGACGACTTCGAGGCGGCGAGCGAGATCCTGAGCGCGGCCGGGCTCCAGCGCTACGAGGTCTCGAACCACGCCCGGCCGGGCTTCGAGAGCCGGCACAACGCCGTCTACTGGCGGGGCGATCCCTGGCTCGCCCTGGGCCCGTCGGCGGCCGGGTTCGAGAGCGCGGCGCCCGGCGACGGGCCGGCAGCCCGGGCGGTGCGGATCCGCCGGCCGCCCATCAAGGGGTGGCTGGCCGGCGAGCGCACGGAGCGCACCGCGGTGGACGGGCCGACGCTGGCGCTCGAACTGCTCATGACCGGGCTGCGCACGCGCTCGGGGGTGGATCTCGAGCGGGTCGAGGCGCGCACCGGCGTCGACGTCGCGC
>SKWV01000341.1 GCA_007128755.1 Trueperaceae bacterium | reverse complement strand
GGCGTGGTCGCCATGAGCGGCCGCGTGGTCGAGGGCTACCGCGAGGGCGCCATGGTCGAGGAGCAGGGCCAGATGATCGACCCCGAGCGTTCCGCCTTCACCGGCACCATCGTCGTCCAGGGCTCCTGAGGTCGACGGCGCGTCACGCGCACCACGCGCGCGCCACGTCGTCCAGCACCAGGGCCAGCGTCTCCACGCTGCCGACGTCGACCCACTCGTCGGCGGCGTGGATGCCGCCCCCCAGCGGACCCACCACGACGGTGGGGATGCCGGCCGCCGCCAGCAGGGCGGCGTCCATCCAGTAGGGCGCGCCGAGCCGGGAGGGCGCGCGGCCCGTCCGAGCCCGGAGCGCCCGCTCCGCGGCCAGCACGATCGGCGCGTCGTCGGCCACCTCGAACGGCGCGCGCTCCACCGTGACGTGGGCGGTGGCCGACAACCGGTCGTCGCCGGCCACCGCCGCGGCCAGGGCGGTCTCCACATCCGCGAGAGCGGTCCGGCCGTCCTCGCCCGGCAGCGTCCGGCGCTCGACCTGGAGCACGCAGCGGTCGGGCGTGGTGAAGAGCTCGCGCCCACCCTCGATGAGCACACCCTGCAGGGAGCCGTGGCCCAACCGCGGATGCGCGCGGGCGCGGCGCAGCCCGTCGTCGATCTCCTCGAGCGCGACCAGCGCCCGCCCCATCGCGGCCACGGCGTTGGCGCCGCGATGGGGTTGCGACGTGTGCGAGGCCAGTCCGTGGATCGTGGCCTCGAGCACCACGAAGCCACGGTGCGCGACGTGCAGGTCGAGGCCGCTCGGCTCGGTCACGATCGCCGCGTCGGCGCCGTAGTGCCCCAGCACCTCGAGCGTGCCGAGGCTCGCGTGCTCCTCGTCGGCGACCGCGGTGAACAGGACGTCGCCGGCGAGGCCGGCGCCCTGGAGCCGCTCCAGCGCCACCAGGCAGGCGGCGACGCTCGCCTTCATGTCCATGGTCCCGCGGCCGTAGAGGCGCCCGCCGTCCGAACGGGGCTCGAACGGCGAGGCCATGCCGGCGACGCCGACCGTGTCGAGGTGCGCGTTCAGCATGAGCGAGCGGCCGCCGCCGGAACCGGGCACGCGCGCGACCACGCTCGGTCTCCCGGGCGTGGCCTCGAGCCACGTCGTCTCGATGCCGCGCGCCTCGCACCAGGCGCGGACCGCGTGAGCGGCGAGCGTCTCCCCCGCCGCGCCCTCGCTGAGCGAGGGGTTGACCGAATCGATCGCGACCAGCGACCGCAGGAGCGAGACGACCTCCGTCGTCACGCTCAGCCGATCAGGTGCAGTTCGGTCTGCCTGCCCCCGAGGTAGTGGACGGCGCCGCCCGTGAACGCGACGATCTGCTCGGAGGCGAGCTTGACGCATTGGCCGTCCCACTCGGGCACCTCGACCTCGGCGAACATCTCGAAGGAGTGCAGCGTGTCGTCGAACAGCGGGTAGTCGCCACGGCCCGGCACGCCGTCCTGCTGGTCGTACATGCCGATCATCGGCCCGGCGCCGTGGCCGTGGTAGCCGATCGGGTGGGTGTACATCCGGCCCTCGATCCCCGCCTGACGCATGCGCCCGAGCACGTCGGCCAGGATCTCGTTGCCGCTCCGGCCAGCCACCATCGACTCCGCCAGCAGGTCCTGCTGGGCGTTGGCGACCGCGAGCGCCCGCGCGAGACCGGCGGGCGGCGCGTCCTCGCCGAGGTGCAGGACGTACGCGTTCTGCTGGGTGTCGGTGGCGAGGCCCAAGTAGTGGAGCCCGAAGTCGCAATGGAGCAGGTCGCCGGGCATGATGATCTCGTCGGGGCTCGAGCCGATGTCGCCGAGCGACACGCCTCGGCGCTGGACGGAGACGGTCGGCTGGAACCAGCACGTGAGCCCGAGGTCGTTGACGCGCTGGCGCATCCACCAGGCGACGTCGATCGCGGTGGTCACGCCGGGATGCACCACGCGGCTCGAGAAGGCCTCGCCGATGATGCCGTGCGCGATCTGGTTGATGCCGTTCGCGGCGGCGATCTCGGTCGCCGTCCGGCGCTCCAGCCACCCCACCACGACCCGCTCGGCGCTCGTCGTGCGGCCGGCGAGGTCGTCCCCGAGAGCGGCCATCAGGCCGTCGTGCTCGCTCTTGGAGAGCCCGTCGCCGAAGGCGAAGTCGTGCGCGACGTCGATGCCGATGCGCGCCGGGTCGCGCTCGGCGACGACGCGCCGCAGGCACTCCCACTGCGTCTCGCTCGCCTGGGCGGTCTTCGTCTTGTCCCACATGGCGCGGTAGTGATCATCGAGCCCGATGCCGGCGTTGGCGATCGCCATGGCCTCGAACTCGCCCTCGGCGGGCGCGTGGAACACCAGGATGGTGCGGCGACGAGCCGACATCATCGGCGCCGGCAGCAGGCTCATGAGCACCGGGTCCTCGTTGTACTCCCGCGCGACGACGATCCAGAGATCGATGCCCTCGCGCCGCATCACCTCGGGCAGCACGGTCTCGAGGCGCTCGCCGAGCCAGGCGTTGGTGATCTCGGTCCGGCGCCGCAACGGCAGGATCTTGGACGACCAGTCGGACGCGTGCTGACGCTCGTAGGCGAGGCGGGCGGTCGGCGTGGTGGGCATGGTCGGTTCCTCCGGTCGCGGGGCCGTGCCCCGGGCGTGTTCAGGTGGTGGGGTTCGCGCGACTCACCTTGGTAGCCTACCTGCACCCGCGGCGTCGTCGACGCCGCCGCGCCGCTGCATCGTGCAACGGCGCGCCCGCACGGCCCGGTCGGTCGCGACCGGGCGTCAGGACCCCTGGAGGCCACCCTTGCTCACCACCGTCATCCGTCATGCCCTCGTGCTGGGCGCCGTCGTCGCGCTCACCGCGGGCGCCGCCCTCGCCCAGGAACGCCTCGTGATCGCCTCGACCGGAGAGGCCGACAACTTGGACCCGCGCGTCGCCACCGACGTCCGCTCGTTCGAGCGGATCTCGACGATCTTCGAGCCGCTCGTCGTGTTCGACCGCGGCCTCGGCCTGCAGCCACGCCTGGCGACGGCCTGGTCGTTCAACGAGGACGCCACGCAGATCACCTTCTCGCTCCGCGACGACGTCACGTTCCACCACGGACGCGCCTTCACGGCCGAGGACGTGATCTACACGTTCGAGTGGGTGCTCGACGAGGAGAACCCGTCGCTCAACCGCCCCCTCTACCTCGACATCGCCTCGATCGACGCACCCGACCCGCACACGGTCGTCTTCACCCTGTCGCGCCCGAACGCGTTCCTGCTCAACAACATCGCGCGCATGCCCATCGTGCCGGCCGACCGCGGCGAGGACGACGACTTCCAGGTCGCCCCGTCGGGCACCGGCGCCTTCGCGTTCGTCTCCTGGCAGCGTGACGACGCGCTCGTGCTCGAGGCGTTCGACGACTACTGGGGCGAGCGCGCCCGCGTCGACGAGGTCGTGTTCCGCCCGATCCCCGAGGACGGCACCCGCCTGCTGGCGCTCGAGGCCGGCGACATCGACCTCTACCAGGGCGGCCCCATCGGCGCCGAACTCCCGCGGCTCGAGGCGGACCCGTCGATCGGCGTCGATCGCGTCCCCGCTCCCTCGTACAACTTCGTCGGGTTCAACACGCGCGCCGAGGCGCTGGGCGACGTGCGCGTCCGTCAGGCGATCGCGCACCTGATCCCGCGCGAGGGCATCGTCGAGCGCATCCTCGAGGGCGTCGGCCAGGTCGGCATCAGCATGCTGCTCCCCGAGATGCCGTGGTTCGAGAGCGAGATCGCGCGCTACCCCTACGATCCCGAGCGCGCCCGCGAGCTGCTGGCCGAGGCCGGGTACGAGGGTGGCGGCTTCAGCGTCCGGATCTACTCCGACCCCGCGCCGGCCCGCACGCAGATCGCCGAGATCCTGCTCAACGAGCTCCTGCAGGTCGGCATCGACGCGACCGTCCACTCCGAGGAGTCGAGCGCCGTGTGGCAGCGCTTCAACACCACCGAAGACTACGAGATCATGGTCTACGCCTGGAACGGCCAGCTCGACCCCGACCGAGCCATCTTCCGCCAGTTCACCAGCGGAGGGTCGGCCTACGCCTACACCTACTGGTCGGACGAGCGCGTCGACGAGCTCGCGCTGCGCGGTCAGGCCGTGGCGCCGGACTCCGACGAGAGCATCGAGATCTACCGCGAGATCCAGCGGATCGTCGGCGACGAGGTCCCCTACACGTTCGTGAACTACATCGAGGAGGTCGCCCTCTACCGCACCGGCATCACCGGCTGGAGCGCGCACCCGCACTCCTCGGTCACCTACCAGGACCTGAACCTGGTCGGCTGGGAGTAACGCCCATCGCTCGCGACGACGTGTGCGTCGCGATGCTCGTGCACGAATCCGGCCCGGAGGCGACGTTCGCCTCCGGGCCGGATCCGTGTGTCGCCGTGCGACCCGTCAGGCGACCACGAGCAGCTCGCGCGGCGCGGCCGTGAGGCACTCGTGCCCCGACTCCGTCACGAGGACGTCGTCCTCGATCCGGACCCCGAGCTCCCCCGCGAGGTAGACGCCGGGCTCGATCGTGACGACGTGCCCCGCCCGCGCGAGCACGTCGCTCCCGCCGGTGAGGTAGGGCGGCTCGTGGATCTCGAGGCCGAGCCCATGCCCGAGCCGGTGGGTGAAGGCGTCGGCCAGGCCGACTCGCGCGAGCGACGCGCGCGCGGCGGCGTCGACGTCGCCGAGCCGCGCTCCGGGCC
>SKWV01000047.1 GCA_007128755.1 Trueperaceae bacterium | reverse complement strand
GCGAACGCGCGCGAGCCCGACGTCCACCCGACCGTCGACATGCACCCATGAGGAGAGCACGAGCACGACGAGCGCGACCAGGACGACGAGGGTGACGACGAGCGCGCTCATGGCCGGCCGCCCGCGGCCTGCGCCTGGTCGCCGCTCGCGAGGTCGTCCACGACCGCGCGGAACACGGCCACGCTCTCGGCGAACCGCGTCTCGAACATGGGATCGGTGCTCGTCTTCACGATCACCACGTCGGCTGCGGGATGCACGTACACGAACTGGCCCCAGATCCCCATGGCGACGAAGTCGCCCTCGGGCTCCGGCGGGAGCCACCACTGGTAGCCGTACCCGAACCGCGCGCTCTCCAACCGTCCTTCGCCCGGGCGAAGGTGCGGCGCCGCGGGGGTGGTGGAGGCCCGCACCCACTCGGCCGGGATGACCTGATCGCCGTCGCGCCGCCCCCCATCGGCGTACAGGCGCCCGAAACGCGCGTAGTCACGCAGCGTCGCGCCGAGGAAGCCGTGGGCGAGCTCGTTGCCGTGGAGATCCGTGCTCCACGCGGCCGCGGCCTCCATGCCGGCCGGCCGCCACACCGTCTCCTCCAGGAAGCTGGAGACGGATCGGCCCGTGGCGTGGGAGATCAAGAGCCCGAGGGCGATGGCGTCGCTGCTCACGTACTCGTGAACGATCCCCGGCGCCCGTTCCCGCCCGAGCCCCGCCAGGACGGTCTGCACCGACTGGCGGTACAGGTACACACGGACCGGGAGCGCCATCACGTCCGATCGGACGCTACCGTAGTCCTCGTCGAACGCCACCCCGGACGACATCGTCAACACGTCGTGGATCGAGACGCCGTCGTAGGCGCCGCCTCGCAACGCAGGGACGTACTCGCTGATGGCGTCGTCGACGGAGCGGACGTACCCGCGCTCGATCGCGATCCCGACGAGCGCGGAGACGAACGACTTGGCGACCGAGAACGACGTGACCAGCGAGCGGTCGTCGTAGCCCGGACCGTACGACTCGTGCACGATCACGCCGCCACGCACCACCAGCAGACCCGTCGTCTCGCTGTCGTGCAGGAACGCCGCCAGCGATCGCCCCTCGCCCTCGAAGACGTAGCTGGACGGCAGGGCCCGCTCTTCGCGACCGAACGACCACACGTCACCCTCGGCCGCGACGGCGCGGGAGGGGAACAGCTCGTGCATCGAGCGGAAGCTCTCCGCTCGCCGGCCATCCTCGAACAGGCCGATCGCGCCCCACGCCGGGCTGGTCCGGAGGTAGGCGAAACCCACGCCGGCCGCGATGATCGCCAAGACGACGAGGATGACGGCGCCGATGAAGAGGCGTCGGATGTGCCGCTCGACACGCCGCCCACGAGACTCTCGGGGGTCCTCCGTACCTCGCCGAACCGCCCTTGCCATCGGACGACCTCCGCGTGCGCGCCGCACCGATCGAGCGGGTCACACCGCACTCGCCAGTCTCCGGCCCCGCGACGGCGCCGTCCAGAGTCGGATGACTCGATGCCCACCGGACGTTCTAGCGCGCGTCAGGCGGCCGCCCGAGCCGCCCGAGCAGGCCGGCCAGCGCCCGCGCCAAGCGCACGAGCTTCTCGGGATCGACGAGGTCGACGGTGTCGGCGGGCGTGTGTACGACGCTCGCCAGGAGCTCCTCGCTGCGCTCCGAGGTGAACGCCAACGCCGGTACACCGTTCATGACGAAGATGGCGTGGTCGCCCTGCATCCACGGCGGGCCCGGCACCAGCGACGGCTCCGCCGCTAGCGCATCGGCGATGACGCGCTCGAACTCCGCGTCGAGACCGTACGTGGAGTAGGCGTCCCGCCCCTCGCGGTAGCCCACGCCGTCGAGGTTGATCGCCAGGACGACGTCGCCCAGCCGGCCCTCGTTGCCCGCGAAGTACGCCCGCTCGCCGGGGTTGGCGTAGTGATCCTCGCCATTCATCGCGAGGAGCTCGATCGCCAAAGGGCCGCCGCGGTCCGGTGCCTGCTCACCGAGCGACTCGGCGAGCAGGAGCAGCGTGACGATGCCGGCTGCGTCGTCCAGCGCTCCGGGGGTTCCGATCTTCGCGTCGACGTGCGCGCACGCGACCGCTCGACGCGGCGAAGGCGCGCCGCGCGTCGCCACCACGTTGCAGCCCCACGACGCGACGCGCTGCGCGTCGCTCTCGAGGCGCACCGTCTGCCCGCCGAACCGCGCCAGCCGAGCGCCCTCCGCCTCCGTCAGGAAGACCGACGGGATGTCGACGTCGCCGTCCTCGATGAGCGGGAACGGCGAGAGCCCGCCCGCCAGCGAAGGGTCGCGGCCGGTCGCGGCGACCACGGCTGCGGGCCCCGCCGCCTCCAGCGCGCGGACGATGCGCCGGTGGCGCTCCGGTTCGTAGTACGTGAACCCCTTGGGCATGAGCTGCTCCCGTGCGACGTCGCCCCGCAGGAGCACGACGCGACCAGCGACGTCACCGCCCTCGACCTCCTCGACCGTCGAGGCGACGATCAGCGGCGCCCGCACGCGGCAGCCCGGCGCGTAGGGACCGGCCTCGGCCGTGAACGACTCGTCACCGGCCTCCAGGACGACGCCACCGCCCACCCAGTGGACGACCTCGAAGCGTGGCGTGGCGACGTCGAAACCGAGCCCCGAGAGCACGTCGGCGACGTAGTCGGTGGCCGCCTGGTTGCCCGGGCTGCCGGCGGCGCGTTGCCCGATGTCCTCGCATAGGACCCGCAGGTGCTCGCGTGCGCGAGCGACGAGCCGTTCCGTCGTCATGCACCACCTCCGCCTGCGGCCGCCCGCGCACGCCGCGCCCTCACGTTCAGCTCGGGCTCGTGCTCGATCCTGCGCCTCGGAGGCCGCTCGCGCCAGGGTCGGACGCCACGTGCTCGTCGCATCTCGGCTCACGATGTGCGAGAGGGGCGCGAGGTCGATCGCCACCTGCCTGCGGCAGGAGGGGTGCGTGGGCTTCACCTTCGATCAGCGCCGCAGCGCGTGCTTCCCGAAGAGCAGCCTTGGAGCGCCGGTCGCCCTCAGGCGCTCATTTCCGCGGCGCCAACAGCACGCGCTCGGCGAGGTCGGCGTACCACCGCTCCGCCTCGTCGGCGCTCCAGCCGCACTCGTCCACGAGGCGCGTCCAGACGGCGTGGTGGAAGATCGCGTACGCGGCCTCGGCCGCTCGATCGGCATCGAGATCGTCCCGCAGGGCACCGAGCGAGTCGAGGCGGCCGACCACCCGCCTGATGCCATCGCGGCTCCGCTTTTGGGACTCGGCGTAGACGGCGCCCACGGCAGCGTCCGACGACGCGGCGCCGGCCAGCAAGCCGACGAGGTCCCCCGCGCCGTCCATCATCTGTCTCCGTAGCCGGGCAACGAGCGCGATCGCCTCACGAGGGTCGTCGGTCTCGGCGATGCGGCGCTGGATCGGTTCGACCGCACCGGCCTCATCGACCATCCTCTGGAGCGCCGAGAGCAGGGCCTGCTTCGAGCCGACGCTGTTGTAGACGGTCTGCGTGGAGACTCCCGCCTCCTTCGCGATCCGCGCCACCGTGGTCGCTCCGTACCCGAGCTCGACGAAGAGCCGGCGGGCCGCCTCGAGGATCCTCTGCCGCGTCTTCGCGGCCTCCGCCTGCCTGGTCTCGTTGTTGTAGGTCCGTGTGATGGGGTTGCCCTCCTCCGACTCGACATGCTATACCCCGATTCATTGGATGGAGCGTCCATCCAATACCACCGCGGTCCACCGCAGGGACGAGGTACCCATCGTGACCACAGCGCAGCCTATGAGCCCCGCCGCACCCACCTTCCCCACGACCCGGCTCGCCGCCATCGGAGCCTTGGGATTCGCGGCCGGCGTCGCCATCCAGAACTTCGTCTTGTTGATTGGCATGCCCGACACCGCCGCCGCGCCGTCGGACGTCGCAGCGTGGCTGACGGAGAACCGGAGCCGATCGACGATGGCGAGCGCCATCGTCGGCTTCAACATGCCCCTGCTGCTCGTGTTCGCGGCCGCGGCCCGGGCGCTCGTCCGAGACGTAGCGGCGGCGCGCCTGTGGGTCGACCTCGGCGCCTTCGCCGCGATCGTCCTCGTCGGCCTGTTCGGCATCGTGGCGTCCACGCAGATCGCTGCGACGCTCATCGCCGATGGCGGGGCGACGCCGGCCTTCATCGCGCTGTGGATGGTCCACAACGCGGCCTTCGCTCTCGCGATGACGGCTGTGGGGGTGGCGCTGCTCGGCTTCGCCGTCGGCATGCACGTCGCCGGTCTCACGCCCGCATGGCAGCGGACGATGGGACTCGTCGGCGCCACGCTCCTGCTCGTCACCGGCCTCGCCAACGCCGCGGTCGCCAGCGGATCGCCCATCATCTACGTCGGCCTCGGCGGATTCGGACTCTGGCTCGTCTGGCTCGTGGCGACGGGGGCACGCCTGCTGCGCTGACGAGCCGTGGCTGGCAGCCACATCGCGAACGGATCAGCTGCTGGCTCGGCGCCCCCTTCGGCGCCTCACGCCGGCGTCGCGACGCTCAAGCCGACGGCGCGCGCCGCCCCGGCCAGCCGTTCGTCGTACGTCACCACACCGTCCGCCGCCCAGCGCAACGCCGCGGCGACGTGTAGCGCGTCGAGGCTCCGCCGTGCCGAGCCCGGGAGCAGGCCGGCGGTGCGGAAGACGTCGCCGTCGGGGATCAGCATATCCAGGCGTTCCAGCACGAGCGTCACGTGCTCCTGCGGGATCGCCAAGCGGATCCCCAGCCG
>SKWV01000185.1 GCA_007128755.1 Trueperaceae bacterium | reverse complement strand
CGGTCGATGGCGGCCAAGCCCCGGTCCGACATCAGGTCGAGCGTCCCGTGATAGCGGCGGAGCAGATCGACGTACGTCGCGATGGCCCCGTCGCCCGTCCGAGGGTCGGCCTCACCCCCGTTCGGAGTCGTCGTCACGCGACCATCCGGGTCCACGCCGCACGGCGTCCCCGTCGGCCTGCGGCCGCGTGCGACAGCGACGGTCCGCCACATCGTCCACGCCGACCCGGGATCGGACCGAGGCCGGTCAACCCGTCATCGTTTCACGTGAAACATGTCGCCCGGCCTTGACGTGGATGAGCAGCGCCGCCACGTCGCTGTCGCGAACGCCGCGCAACCTCCCGGCGGCACCGAGCGTCGCCGGCCGCATCTTCTCGAGCGACTGCCGCCCCTCCGTCGACAAGGAGGCGATGCGCTCGAAGGAGACGCCGTCGAGGCTGACCTGCTCATGCTCGGTCCGCCGACGCAACTCCTCGCCGCTCCGCTCGATGTAGCTGGCGTAGCGGATCTCCACCTCGACGCGCCGCCGCTCCCGCTCGTCGAGCATCGCCTCCCCCCCGCCGATCCGCGCCAGCACGTCCTCGTACGCGACGCCGGGACGGCAGAGCGCCGTCGCGGCCAGGTCGCCATCGATGCGGCTGCGGCGCAGCCGCGCGATCTCGGCGCCGACCCTGGCCTCGCTCGCCATCACCGCTGCCACGCGCTCGTCGTCGACCAGGCCCCACGACCGCCCCACCTCGACCAGCCTCGCGTCCGCGTTGTCCTGCCTGTGCAGCAGGCGGTACTCGTTGCGCGACGTGAGCATGCGGTAGGGCTCGTCGACGCCCCAGCGCACCAGATCGTCGAGCAGCACGCCCAGGTAGCCCTGATCCCGGCGGATGCTCACCGGGGTCTCGCCCACCGACCACCGCGCGGCGTTCACGCCGGCGACGAGCCCCTGCGCCGCCGCCTCCTCGTAGCCGCTGGTGCCGTTGATCTGGCCGGCGCTGAACAGCCCCGGCAGGACGCGCGACATCATGCTCACGTCCAGTTGCGTCGGATCGAGGGCGTCGTACTCCACGGCGTACGCGTAGCGCTGGACGAGCCCGCGGCCGAAGCCCGGGAGCGTCCGCACCAACGCGTCCTGGACCGACGGCGGCAGGGACGTCGAGAACCCCTGTAGGTAGACCTCGCTGGTGTCGACCCCGTCGGGCTCGACGAAGAGCAGGTGGTGATCCTTGTCGGCGAAGCGCACGATCTTGTCCTCGATCGACGGGCAGTACCGCGGACCCCGCCCCTCGATGTCGCCGCCGAACATGGCGGAGAGGTGCAGAGCGGCGCGGATGGCGGCGTGCGTCTCCTGCGTCGTGCGCGTCAACCACGTCGGGCTCTCGGTGACGCGGGCGCCCGGCCGACCCGTGAACGACGCCGGCGGATCGTCGGACGGCACCACCTCGAGCGCCCCGAAGTCCACGGAGTCCGAGCGGATCCGTGGCGGCGTCCCGGTCTTGAACCGCATCATCGTGTGCCCCGTCGCCACCAGGCTCGACGACAGGTGGCGCGCCGGCGCCTCGCCCTGGCGCCCCGCGTCGCGCTGCTGCCGCCCGTACCAGACGACACCCCGGAGGAACGTCCCCGCGCAGAGCACCACCGCGTGCGCGCCGAGGGCGCGGCCGTCGCTCAGGCTGACGCCGTCGACTCGCCTCGAGCCGTCGGTTCGGGTGTCGACGCTCAACGCGGCCACCTCGCCCCGCACCAGCGTGATGCCCGCGGTCCGCTCGACCGCCGCGCGCGCCGCGGCGGCGTAGCCGTCCCGTTCGTTCTGCACGCGCAGCGACCGCACGGCGGGGCCCTTGGCCGCGTTGAGGGTCCGCCCGTGGATCGCGGTCTCGTCGGCGAGCCCCGGCATCACCCCGCCGAGGGCGTGGAGCTCGAACACGAGCTGCGACTTGCCCGGGGCGCCGATCGCCGGGTTGCACGGCATCATGCCGATCGTGTCGGGGTTCGGCAGCGCCAGCGCCACGTCGGCGCCGAGCCGGGCCGCCGCCACGGCGGCCTCGATCCCGGCGTGCCCGCCTCCTACCACGATGACGTCGAAGCGTCGTGCCATGCGTCCCTCCCGATCGTCGCGACCCCGTCACGCGCTGGTGACGGAAGGGCGAGTGTAGCACGCGATCGCGTCCAGGACGGCTCTTCGGCCGACCCGTCGGGAGGCGGAGGCGGACTCCCCCGCGGCCGAGCGGCGGCGGGGGAGTCCGTAGCGCCCGGGCGCCATCTGGTAGACTGCCGTTCCGCCCGCCGAGACCCGAGCGCGTCTCGGAAGGGCATCCATGTACGTCCAGCACGCGATCCATGCGTACGCCGACGAAGCGAGGCCCGCCCGTCGTGCGTCGGCCGGCGCGAAGGAAGGGGTCCGTCGGCATGCTGAGCCGCGACCACGCCATCTGGGACGACGTTCTCGAGTACGTCCGCGGTCAGATCTCGGAGACCGAGTTCCGGACCTGGTTCAAGCAAGTCCGCCCGATCGGCATCGAGGATGGCGTCTTCGTCCTCGGCGTGCCGCACTCGTTCGCCCGCGACTGGATCAAGAGCCACTTCAGCCACGTCATCGAACAGGCGCTGCTCGACCTCGGAGCGCCCTCGCCCAAGGTCGGCTTCCGCGTCGTGAACCCGACCCAGGCGCAGCAGCCCGACATGTTCAGCACCCCCGTCGAGCAGGCCGCGGAGCAGGGCCGCGCGGCCGTGGCGAAGCCGCGTCTCAATCCGAAGTACGTGTTCACCAACTTCGTCGTCGGGCCGAACAACAACCTCGCCCACGCCGCGGCGATCGCCGTCGCCGAGACGCCCGGCAAGGCCTACAACCCGCTCTTCCTCTACGGCGACTCGGGGCTCGGCAAGACCCACCTGATGCACGCCGTCGGTCACGCCGTCGCGGAGCGCTTCACCGACCGGCACGTCGAGTACGCCACCACCGAGCAGTTCACGAACGAGCTCATCAACGCGATCCGCGAGGACCGCATGGCCCAGTTCCGAGACCGCTTCCGCTCGATCGACGTCCTGCTCGTCGACGACATCCAGTTCCTGGCCGGCAAGGAGCGCACGCAGGAGGAGTTCTTCCACACCTTCAACGCGCTCTACGAGTCGGGCAAGCAGATCATCGTGTCGTCGGATCGCCCGCCGAAGGACATCCCCACGCTCGAGAACCGGCTTCGCAGCCGCTTCGAGTGGGGGCTGATCACCGACATGCAGGCGCCGGAGCTCGAGACGCGCATCGCCATCTTGAAGATGAACGCGGAGTACCGCGGCGTCAAGGTGCCGGGCGAGGTCGTGGACTACATCGCGCGGCACGTCACCTCGAACATCCGCGAGCTCGAGGGGGCGCTGCTCAGGGCGATCCTCTACGCCTCGATGAGTCAGGAGCCGCTGACCAGGCAGACCGCCGCCCGGGCGCTCTCGGACGTGTTCGCGCCGAGCGAGGCTCCGCTCACGATGGCCGACGTCCTGGCGGTGACGGCCGAGCACTTCAAGCTCTCGACCGGCGACCTCACCTCCAAGGGCCGGCGGCACGAGCTCGTGGTCGCGCGCCAGGTGGCGATGTTTCTCATCCGCGAGCTCACCACGCACAGCTACGCCGAGATCGGCCAGTTCTTCTCCGGCCGCGACCACTCCACCGTGATGTACGCCGTGCAGAAGGTGGGCGACCAGATCGAGACCGCGGGCGCGGTCGCGGCGAGCGTCCGAACCATCCGCGAGGCCCTCGTCTGAGCGTGCGCGGCATCCCACGCTCGCCACGCGGCCGACGGGCATGTGCCCGTCGGCCGTCGCCGTGCAGGGCGCGGACGGCGGCCTCCCTGTGGACAACCCTGGGGAGAGGGTGTGGACATCCAGTGGAGAGGGGTGTGGAGAAGCCCCTCCAGGACGGCCTTGTGGACGCCCGTGGAGGGGAGACGGCGTTATCCACAATGGCGCCGGAGTTATGCACACGCTCCTCCACACCTCCTCGTGCGTGCCCGACGCCAGAAGCCCGGTTCTCCACATCTTCCACACCCCCTACTAGGAAGACTCCTCCATCCAAGTGGTCTCCAGAACCCCTCGAAGCACTTCCCGGCACGCCGTACGGGAGTCACGTCGAAGCTTCCGAGACCGAAGCCGAACCGATTTCGGTATGCTGACCCCACGTGTGACGGGAGACCAGATGAGAGTTCACACCCCTACCAAAACGCTCGCCGAGGCATTGGGCCACGTGGAGCGCATCGTGCCCAGCCGATCGAGCAACCCAGGCCTGAGCCTGTTGCGCATCCAACTCGAGGACGGGCATATCGTGCTGAGCGGGTCGAACCTCGATCTGGACATCCGTGCCCGCGTCGGCGCCGACGTGCGGGGCGAGGGGAGCGTCGCCGTCCCGGCCGCCGTCATCGGACAGGTCGTCCGGGCACTCCCGGCCGACGACGTGGAGATGGACTTCGGTGAGACGGAGCTCGAGATCACCTCCGGTGGCTTCTCGACGAAGCTCCAGCTGGTCGCCCCCGGCAACGCGCCCACCCTCCAGTTCCCGGAGGCGTTCGAGGGCGAGATCGACGCGAGCGCGCTCGCGAGTGCCTTGGAGCACGTGCGGTACGCCGCCGCGGTCGCCGATTACCAAGCCGTCTTCCGGGGCGTGCGGCTCGAACTGCACGACGGTCGGACGAGGGCCGTGGCCACCGACGGCTTCCGGCTCGCCTCCTACCACTGCGATCTCACGACCGGCCTCGACGCCGACCTCCTGGTGCCGGCCCG
>SKWV01000079.1 GCA_007128755.1 Trueperaceae bacterium | reverse complement strand
TCAGCCGCGCGCGCGACATGCTCATCCTCACCGGCTCGCACGGCCGGTCGTCCCCCTCCTCGTGGGTCAGGGCATGCAACCTTGCCGGCATCGGCCCGGCCAGCGACGGCGTCGTCGCCGAGGCGCTCGGCATCCACCACGCCAAGCGGCGGGGCGCCGGAGCCGCGCCCCTCGCGGCGCCCGGAGAGCGCCTCGCGCCCGTACCGGCCACGGCCCCCTGGACGGGGAGGCGCTTCGGGCGCTCGCCCTTCCCGCTGGTGGTCAGCCCCTCCTGGGTCAAGGTGGAGGGCGCCGGCGTGGCGCCGCCCGGCACGACCCGTCCACGCGCGGCGCCGGTCGATGGCGACGGCGACGGCGACACCTGGCGCGGCGACGACGGCGGGGCGGCGCTGCCGGGTCTCGGTACCGCCGTCGGCACGCTCGTGCACGACGCGATCGCGCGGAGCTGGCGGCACGACGATCCGGAGGTCGGCCGGGTCCTGGCCGCCCAGGAGGTGCTGTGGCCGTTCGACCACGCCCGACGCGGCGCGCTGGTGGAGGAGGCGCTCGGGCTGATCGGCACGTACTGGGCGATGATCGAGGACGGCCGGCTGCCCCCCCTGGCCGCGCGCGACGAGGATCGTGCCGAGGAGCCGTTCGCCTTCCCTCGGGACGACGGCGAGCGCGTCTGGCAGGGCGTGATCGACCGCGTGTACCGCGTGGCGGGGACCTGGTACCTCGACGACTACAAGACCGACCGCGTGCTGGACCCGGAGCGCTACGACGTGGCGATGGCGGCCTACGTCGAGGCGGTGGCGGCGGTTCGCGGCGTCCGGCCGCGGGCGCGGCTCGTCGACCTCCGCGCGGGTCGGGTGGTCACGCTCGACGACGCCGCGCTGGCGTCCGTCTGGCGGGCGCTTCACGCCTCCGGCGTGACGGTGTAGAGGCGCGACCGCGCGCGCGTGCCGGTGCACCGGATCACGCCGGACTCGCGCAGCACGTAGGCGGCCCGCTGGGCCACGGTGCGGGTGACGCGCAGGCCGGTCTTGAGGTCGAGCGTAGTGAAGGGATCCGGCAGCTCCGGGGGCAGCACCGCCAGCCACGCCCGAGCGCCGCGGAAGAGGCGACGCTCGGCGACGCTCAACAGGCGCCGGTCGACGGTCACCCAGTCGCGCTTGCGCCATGCGGCGCCCGGCCGGTGCTCGCGCTCCTCCTCCTCGCGCACCAGGATGACCTCGATCTCGAGGTTGGGATGATCGAGCAGCTTCGGGATGGAGACGAGCTCGAAGAGCGCGTCCGCCATGCCGCCGCGCTTGGGCGAGCGCCGCCGCCGCGCGGCGCCTTCGAGGGCGTTGCGGACGATCCAGCGCTCGAGGGTCACGGGCAGGACGAGCCTGACGGGGTGCTTCGTGAGCAGGCGCTCGAGCTTCCGTCGCATCTGACCGACGTGCCGCGTCTGGACCTCGATGAGGAGCCCGGAGGCGACGGCGTCGATGACGTAGCCGTCGACGGCCACCTCGAAGCGCGCCTCGGGGGGTGCGGCGAGCGCCTTGAGCGCCGCGTGGAAGGGTGTCTCGTTGAGGCCGCCGATGCCCATGCGGCAGGCTACCCCGACCTAGGGCGCCTCGGCTCCGGCCTAGAGCTCGGCCGGCGCGCCGTCGCGCGGGCGCATGCTGTGGGCATGGAGCATTCGAACGCGGCAACGGTCGATGGCATGCCAGGGTTCCTCCGCACGCAGGCCGACGGCTCTCTCGTGTGGGAGGCCGAACTCGATGGCGACGCGGTCGCCTCCCTCGTCCGGCGCGCCATGCTGCACGGTGGCCTGCGCTGCCACGCCGGCGGGGTCGCCTCCACGGTGCGCGTCCAGGGGTGCTACTACGACGCCGCCGGACGCAGGATCGTGGTCGAGCTGGTCGGCGCACCCGTGGAGGTGAGCTGAGGCACCTCCGGAGGCGGCACGCGAGCGGCGGTCGACGCGTGGTCGACCGCCGCCGGGCGAGGCCGTGCCGCCGCTTCAGCCGGTCTTGTCGTCGCGTGTCGAGTCCGTGGCGGGTGGTGTGTCCTCGGGTGGCGTCTCGGGCGCCGCCGGGGCGTCACGGGTCGTCGCTTCGCCGGTCGACCCGGGAGTGTTCCTCCGGTCGGCGACCGGCTCGTCGGGCGCCGGCTCGTCCACCACCGGCTCGTCGATCACCCGGCCTCGACCCGTCGTGTCCGCGCGGGCCGTGCCTGGGCGAGTGGCGTCCGGAGCGGTCGCGACAGGTCCGGTCGTGGCCGCTCCGGTCGTGCCCGGTCCGGTCGTGCCCGACCCGGTCGTGCCCGGTCCCGACCGGCCCGGTTCGGCCGTGTCCCTGTCGAAGCCGAGCTTCGGTGCGCCGATGCGCGGGAGCACCCAGTAGTCGAGTCCGTAGTAGCCCGCCACGCGCCAGGCGAGCACGATCCAGGTCGCGAGGATGAACATGATCGGGTTCGTCGAGAGCGTGCCCGCGAGCAGGAAGCTCGCGTTCATGAGCCCCCCGAAGAAGGCGCTGAGGCCGGTGAGGAACCCGACGATGAGCGCGATCCCGACGAGCACCTCGCCCCACGCCACCAGGTAGCTCATCAACACGGCGTTGGGCAGGAAGATGTTCTCGATCATCCAGGCGTACCAGGGCGCCACGACGGGAGGATCCTCCTGCGCGAGCGTCAGGGCGCGCGTCAGGTACCCGCGGACCGCGGCGCCGGCGTTCTCCCCGGTCCAGGCGGGGGAGAAGATCTTGCCCCACCCGGCGGAGAGCCACAGCCAACCGAGGTAGATCCGCACGACGGCCCAGAACGGCGCCATCGCTTTCGACGCGAACAGGAACTTGGTGATGCTTGGCTCGGGATAGAAGGTCGTGCGTGCCATGCGACTCGCTCCTCTCGGAGGCCCGACCGCGTCGGCGGTCCGGGCCATGGGATCCCGCGGGACCCCGACTCGCCGGACCACGTCCGGCGCCCGATGACCAAGAGCTGCTCCTGGCGATCGGGACCAGGGGTACGATCAGGGTATCAGCCACCCGGTGTACCTTCTCACGAAGCGACACATCCGTGGCGCAGGAGGTCACGGTGCCCGAACAGAGCCCCACGCCGCTCACGGCGTCCGCGAGCCCGGTCGATCAGGTCGTCCGCCGCCACCACCAGGTCGAGGTCGACGGTCAGACCGTGCGCTACACCTCGACCACCGGACGCATGGTGCTCCGCCGCGAGCGCGTCGGCACCAAGGAACGCGAGGGCCGCTGGGAGGGCGAGGCGGCGACCGCCGAGATCTTCTACGTCGCCTACACGCGCGAGGGCACCGGCGATCCGGCCACCAGGCCCATCACGTTCTCCTTCAACGGCGGCCCCGGCTCGTCGTCGGTGTGGCTCCACCTCGGCGTCTTGGGACCCAGGCGCGTCGCGCTCCCGCGCGACCCCGAGCCGAGCCCGCCGCCGTACGCCCTGCGCGACAACCCCTGGTCGCTCTTGGACACCTCCGACCTGGTCTTCATCGACCCCGTGTCCACCGGGTACAGCCGCGCGGTGACCGGCGAGAAGCCGGGCGACTTCCACGGCCTGCGGAGCGACGTCGAGTCCGTCGGCGACTTCATCCGGCTGTGGACCACGCGCCACGGTCGCTGGGCCTCTCCCGCCTTCCTGATCGGCGAGAGCTACGGCACCACGCGCGCGGCCGCGCTGGCCGAGTACCTGCAGCGGCGGCACGGCCTCTACCTGAACGGCGTCATGCTGGTGTCGTCGATCCTCGACTTCGCCACGGCCAGGTTCGAGCACGGCAACGACCTGCCGCCGCTGCTCTTCCTCCCGACCTACGCCGCCACGGCCCACTACCACGGGCGTGTCGCCCAGGACCTGCGCGCGCTGCCGCTGCGCACCTTCTTGGACGAGGTCGAGGCGTGGGCGCTCGGGCCCTACGCCGCGTTCCTCGTGCAGGGCGACCGCGCCGACGACGCGCTCCGCGCCGAGGTGCGAGACACCCTCGCGCGCTACACCGGGCTCGACCCCGCCTACCTCGAGCGCTGCGACCTCCGCATCGATGCGGCGCGCTTCAACAAGGAGCTGTTGCGGAGCGAAGGGCGCACGGTCGGGCGACTCGACTCGCGCTACACCGGTGTCGATCGCGACGCGGCCGGCGAACGCGCCGAGGGCGACCCGTCGTTCGCGGCCATCCTCGGCGCGTACGGCGGGGCGATGAACGACTACGTCCGCCGCGAGCTGGCCTACGAGTCCGATCTCCCCTACGAAGTCATCGCTCCCATCTACGAGTCGTGGCGCTTCGACGAGCACATGAACCGCTACGTCAACGTCGCGGAGACGCTGCGGCAGGCCATGCACGCCAACGTGCACCTCAAGGTCCACGTGGCCAACGGGTACTACGACCTGGCCACGCCCTACTTCGCCACCCTGCACACCTTCGCCCACATGGCGCTCGCCCCGGCGCTGCGCGCCAACGTCACGAGCAGCTACTACGACGCCGGCCACATGATGTACATCCACGAGCCCTCGTTGGACGCGCTCGCGCGCGACCTCCGCGCCTTCGTCCGCGAGGCGTCGAGCACGCGCTAGCGGCCGCGGGATCGTCGCGGAACGTCGCTACGGGGCGTCCTGCGCGAGCGCGCGCTCCACCACCCGGCGCACCAGCGCCGGGTCGGCCCGGCCGCCGGTCGCGCGCATCACCTGTCCGACGAAGAAGCCCAGCAGGCCCGCCTTGCCCCCGCGGTACG
>SKWV01000415.1 GCA_007128755.1 Trueperaceae bacterium | reverse complement strand
CGGGGCTGCGCGTCGCCGGCGTCGAGGTCGATCGCAAGATCCTCGCGGATCTCGCGGTGCGCGAGCCCGTCGCGTTCAAGGCGCTCGTCGACGTCGCACGGCGCATCCAGGCGTAGCACGCCGTCGGCGCCATGGGCGCCGACCGATCATCGACGTACGGGCCACCGCGAGGTGGCCCGCTCGCGTGGGGTGCCGCGCGGCCGCGTCCGCTCGGGCGCGGTGAGGGTCAGGAGCCCGCGTCTCAGGAGCCCGCGTTCAGTAGCCCGCGTCCACGTCGAGCCGCGAGCGCTCCTCGCCTCGAGCGATGGCCGCGATCGTCGCGCACACGTCGCTCACGCGCGCCGCCTCCGATTCGTCGGACGCGTCCGCGCGATGCGGGCTCATGAGCACGTTCGGGAGCTCCCAGAACGGACGGGTGGCCGGCAGCGTGTCGCGCGCGGCCTCCTTGCCGTCGGGATAGCGGTACCAGACGTCGAGCGCCGCGCCAGCGACGTGACCGACGCGGAGCGCCTCGAACAGCGCGTCCTCGTCGAAGACGGCCGCTCGGCCGACGTTGACGACGAGGGCTCCGGGCGGGAGCGAAGCGATCGCGGCCGCGTCCATGATGCCGGTGGTGGCGGGCGTGCCGGGCAGGCTGCAGAGGACCGCGTCGATGCTCGGCAGGACCCCCCGGACCTCGTCCACGCCGATCTCGTGCACGGCGCCCGAGGAGCCCGTCCCGCCGGGCCCGGCGTCGGGCGCCCGGCGCCGGACCGCGCTCAGCGTCAGGCCGAGCCCGAGGAGGGCCGGCACCGCCCCTCGCCCGATCCGCCCGTACCCGAGCAGCAGGGCGCGCCGCCCGCCCAGGTGCCGCGAACGGAGCGGGCGGTCGCGGTCGCCCCAGTCGCCGCGGCGGAGCGCCTCGTCGCCCTCGCGCAGGCGATGCGCGAGGGCGAGCAGCATCGCGACCATGTGCTCCGCCACGAACGGGGCGTTGTAGTGGCTGTTGTGCGCCCGCAGGTGCGGACGCTCCAGCAGCGCGTCGCGCAGCCCCGGCGAGAGCCCCGCCCACGGGACGACGACGCGCCGCAGCCGAGCGCCGTCCAACAGCGCCGACGCCCGACCGTCGATCAGCACGTCGGCCCAGTCGGCGTGCTGCGCCGCCGCCTCGACGTCCTCCTCGATCCGGATCACGGCGCCCGGCACGTGCGGGGGTCTCCCCGCGGGGGGCGCGGCGCGCCACAGGACGCGGAGCGGCTCGCGCCCACTCACACGATCGCCGCCTCTCGTGGCGCGCCGCCGTGGCGGCCGAAGCGCGCGGGGTCGAAGGGGGAGAGGTCGAAGCGCGAGCACCTTCCGTCCAGGACGATGTCGGCGACGGCGATGCCCGTCGCGGGCGCGTGCTGCACGCCGTGGCCGGAGAAGCCTGCCGCGTGGACGAGCCAGGGCGCCTCCGGGTCGGCGCCGATCGCGGGCAGGTGGTCGGGCGTCATCTCGTAGTGCCCCGACCAACAGGCGCGGCGGTCGAGCCCCGCCGCCTCGAGGAAGGGGAACCGCGGCAGGGCGACCTCGAGCGTCTCGTCGAGCCAGGCCCAGTCGATGGCCTCGTGTTCGCCCGGCGCCTCGTCGGGGTTGGAGCGCCCGAAGATCACGCGCTCGCCCTCGGACCGCAGCCACACGCCGGTGGCGACGTCGATCACGAGTGGCGTCGGCCGCGGGAGGTCGGGGAGGCGGCCCGTGGCGTAGACGCAGCGCCGGGACGCGACCACGGGCAGCGGCCGGCCCGCCAGCTCGGCCACGGCGCCCGCCTGCGGGCCGGCGGCGTTCACGACGTAGTCGACGTCGACGTGGTCGTCGCCGTGATGGACGCGGACGCCGCCGGAGCGCTCCTCCAGCGCGCGCACAACCGCACCGAAGCGCACCTCCGTGCCCACGCTCCTGGCGCTCGTCAGGTACCCGAGCGTGACCGCGTGCGGGTCGAGCACGCCGTCATCGGGTCCGAAGGAACCGCCGGCCAGCCCGACGGCCGAGACGTAGGGCCACCGGCGCGCGAGATCGGCGGCGTCGATCCAGTCGACGCGCGCGCCCGCCTCGCGCACCGTGGTGGCCTGCTCGCGCCACGCCTCCCGGGCGCCTGCCGGCACCAGGAACAGGTAGCCGACGCGCTCGAAGCCCGCGTGGGCTCCCACCTCCTCGCGGAAGCGGAGGTAGCGCTGCGCGGAGAAGCGCGAGAAGCGGACGTTGACGTCGAGCGAGAACTGATGCCGGAGGCCGGCCGCCGAGCGACCGGTGGAGCCGGTGGCCGGTCCGTCGGCGCGCTCGAGCACCACCACGCGGGCGCCGCGCCCGGCGAGGAACCAGGCGACGCTCGCGCCGATGATGCCGGCGCCGATCACGGCGATGCGGGGCGTCGCGGACACCCGTCATGCTACCGCGGCGGCGCCCGTCGGGCAGCGGTACAATGGGCGCTCGTATGGACGTCATCCGCGGCAAGGCCGCAGCCCTCGAGCGACTCGGCGACCGCAGCTTCGAGCACGCCCAGGCCGCCATCCGAAGCCAGGTGGAGGCGGTGATCGACGCCGTGCGCGAGCGCGGCGACGAGGCGCTTCGCGAGTTCGGCGAGCGTTTCGACGGCGTGGCGCTGGATCGCTTCGAGCTCACGACCGCCGAGCGCGCCGCGGGCGCCGCCGCGGTGCCCGCCGACCTGCGCCGCGCCATCGACCTGTCGATGGGCCGCGTCCGCGCCTTCCACGAGCAGCAGCCCACCCACGGGTTCATGGCCGACGACGCCGACGGTCGCATGGGCCAGCTGGTGAGGCCGCTCGAGCGCGTCGGCTGCTACGTGCCGAGCGGCAAGGCGACGCTCTTCAGCAGCCTGATCATGAGCGCCGTGCCCGCGCTGGTGGCGGGCGTCGAGGAGGTCGTGGTCGCCACCCCGCCGCGCCGAGACGGCAGCGTCGATCCAGCCATCGCCTACGTCGCTGAGGCGCTCGGGCTCGGCAGCGTCTACCGGCTGGGCGGGGCGCAGGCGATCGCGGCCCTCGCGTACGGCACCGCGAGCGTGCGCCGCGTCGACACCATCGTCGGCCCGGGCAGCCCCTGGGTGGTCGTCGCCAAGCAACTGGTGTTCGGTCAGGTGGGCATCGAGTCGCTGCCCGGGCCGACGGAGACGCTGGTCGTGGCCGACGCGGGCGCCGATCCCGAGCACGTCGCGGCCGACCTGCTGGCGCAGGCGGAGCACGAGGGGGCGCAGGCGGTGCTCGTGACGACGAGCGAGGCGCTCTGGGAGGCGGTGCGCGAGGCCTTGGACGCGGCCCTCCTCGACCTGCCGACGGCGGATACGGCGCGCGCCAGCCTCGACGAGCGCGGCGTCGTCGCGATCGTCGACGACCTAGAGGCCGCGCTCGAGGTCGCCAACGCCTACGCACCCGAGCACCTGTGCCTCCTGGTGGACGACCCGTGGGCGGCGGTCGAGCTCGTCCGGCACGCCGGCGGCGTCTTCGTGGGCGCGCACTCCATGGAGGCGCTCGGCGACTACGTCGCCGGTCCGAGCCACGTGATGCCGACCGGCGGGACGGCGCGGTTCAGCAGCGCGCTCAACGTGCGGCACTTCCAGCGGGTGATCCCCGTGATCGGACTCGGCCGCGCCGGCGCCCACGCCATCGGCGCCGCCGGCGCCACGATGGCGCGTGCCGAGGGCCTCGAGGCGCACGCTCGCGCCATCGAGGCGCGCGCCGACCACGCAGACGACTGACGTGCGGCATCCGCTGCACCTCCTGTGGCTCGCGCCCGTGTTCCTGCTCGTGCTGGTGGCGCAGGACGCCATCCTGGTCCTCGGGGCCGCGCCCGTCGACGCGCCCTGGCTGGAGCGACACTGCCCGGCCGACGCGATCGTGGTGATGGGCGCGGCGCAGTACGACGGCCGGCCGTCGCCGGCGCTGGAGCGCCGACTCGAGGGGGCGCTCGCGCTCTACCGCTCCGGCTGCGCGCGGCTCGTGGTGGTCACGGGTGGCCGCCGCGAGGGCGACCGCTACTCGGAGGGCGAGGCGGGAGCCGCCTACCTCCGGAGCCGCGGCCTGCCGGCCGGGGCCCTCGTCATCGAGGAGGCGTCCCGCACGAGCGTCGAGAACCTCCACAACGTCGCGCTGGAGCTCGGGGAGGGGCGCTACGTGGTGGTGACCGACGATCTGCACGCGCACCGGACGGCGACCGTGGCCAAGCGACTCGGGCTCGACGTGGTGCTGGCGCCGGTGCGCGCCGACGGCGGGCGGACGGGCTACGCGCTCCGCGAGATCGGCGCGCTGCTCGCCTACCGGCTCGGCGTGTTCCGCTGAGCGCCCGTCGGGACGGGTGAGGGCGCGTCAGGTCAGGTACGGGTTCGTGCGGGCCTCGTGGCCGACGGTGGTGGGTGGCCCGTGGCCGGGCAACACGGCGGTCCCTTCCGGGAGCGAGAGCAGCTCGCGCCGGATCCCCGTCAGCAGCACGTCGCGATCGCCGCCGGGGAGGTCCCAGCGCCCGACGCCCCCGCGCATGAGCGTGTCGCCGGCGAGCACCGCGGCGACGCCGTCGAGCACGAACACCATGTGACCCGGAGCATGCCCCGGGACGTGCCTGGCGGTCGCCCGGAGGCTTCCGGCGCAGAGGGTCGCGCCGTGCGCGATGTCCTGTGTGGGCGTGTGGGGGCCGTCCAACGCCACGCCCGTCCAGATCCTCGCCGACGCGGCCGCCGCCCGGTAGATGTCGCGGTCGGCGGCGTGCAGCAGTACGGGCACGGGCACGGGGCCCGCCGAGGCGACCACCTCATCGACCGCGCCGACGTGGTCGAAGTG
>SKWV01000111.1 GCA_007128755.1 Trueperaceae bacterium | reverse complement strand
GGACCTGCACGAGGCCGCCAAGGGCGTGCAGCTCGCGGAGCTCGGACTCGAGTCCTGGCGGGAACGCCGCTGGCTCACCGTGCCGGAGCTCGAGCGGTGACGATCCGGCTGACGTTGCCGCGTGCCGACGGCTCGACGTACGCGTACGACGTGCAGGGCGGCTCGAGCTTCGCGCCGCCCGCAGCGCCGCTCACGAGCCGCGTCGCCTTCGCAGCCGCCCACGTGGTCGCCGACCCGCTCGCCGAGCAGGGCCCCGCCCACCCCCCGGCGATCGATTGGGACGCCACCCTGGCCTACCGCCGCCACCTGTGGTCGTACGGCATGGCCGTCGCCGAGGCGATGGACACCGCGCAGCGCGGCATGGGCCTGGAGTGGGCGACGGCGCGAGAGCTCATCGCCCTCTCCGCCGCCGAAGGGGCGGCGGTGGGCGGCCGGATCGCCAGCGGGGCGGGCACCGACCAGCTCGCGCCCGGCCCGGGCGTCACCGTGGACGACGTCGTCCACGCCTACGAGGAGCAGTGCGCCTTCGTCGAGGCGAGCGGCAGCGCGGTGATCCTCATGGCGAGCCGCGCGCTCGCACGGTGCGCCCGCGGTCCCGAGGACTACGCCGCCGTGTACGACCGCGTGCTGGCGCAGGTCTCACGCCCGGTCATCCTCCACTGGCTGGGCGACATGTTCGATCCCGCGCTCGCCGGCTACTGGGGCTCGAGCGACGTCGAGGAGGCGATGGACACGTGCCTCGACATCATGCGGCGCCACGAGGCCAAGGTCGACGGCATCAAGATCTCGCTCCTCGACGCCGAGCGCGAGATCGACATGCGCCGGCGTCTCCCCGCGAGCATCAGGATGTACACGGGCGACGACTTCCACTACCCCGAGCTCATCGCAGGGGACGAGCACGCTCACAGCGACGCGCTGCTGGGCATCTTCGACGCCATCGCCCCGGCCGCCTCGGCGGCGATCGCTCGCCTCGACGCCGGCGACGCTCCTGGCTTCCGCGCGATCCTCGAACCGACCGTCGCGCTCTCACGCCACATCTTCCGAACGCCGACCTTCCACTACAAGACCGGGATCGTGTTCCTCGCCTACCTGACCGGGCACCAGGCGCACTTCCGGATGCTCCACGGCCAGGAGAGCGCCCGCTCGGTCGTGCACCTCGCCGAGCTGCTGGTGCTCGCCGATCGCGCCGGCCTCGTGAGCGACGCGGAGCGCGCCGCCTCGCGCATGCGCCCGGTGCTCGCGCTCGCCGGCGTCACGTGAACGCGTTCGCCCGCCTCAGCCTGAACCAGGCGACCGTGCAGTCGTGGAGCGTGCAGGAGGCCGTCGACGGCTGCGCGCGAGCGGGCATCGGGTGGATCGGCCTGTGGCGCGAGCAGGTCGCCGAGCAGGGACTGCACGAGAGCGCCCGGTTGGCACGCGACGCCGGTGTGCGGGTCTCGAGCCTCTGCCGAGGCGGCTTCTTCCCCGCCGCCACCGCCGCGCAGCGACGGGCTCGCATCGACGACACCGCGCGCGCGCTCGACGAGGCCGCGGCGCTCCACACCGACGTCCTGGTGCTGGTGTGCGGCGGCCTCCCCGAAGGCAGTCGCGACGTGGACGGAGCCCGGCAGATGATCGAGGACGGCGTCGCCGCGCTCGTGCCGCACGCGGCCGAGCGGGGCGTGCGGCTGGCCATCGAGCCGCTGCACCCGATGTTCGCCGCCGACCGCTCGCTGATCACCACGCTGACGCTCGCCAACGACGTCGTCGAGCGCGTCGCCTCGCCTCACGTCGGCGTCGTGATCGACGTCTACCACGTGTGGTGGGACCCGGCCGTGTACGCGCAGATCGCGCGCGCGGCGCCCTACACCCTCGGCTTCCACGTGAACGACTGGATCGTGCCGCTGCCCGACCTGCTGCGCGGACGCGGCATGATGGGCGACGGCTGCATCGACGTCCGGAGGTTGCGGGAGGCCGTCGACCGGGCCGGCTACGCGGGGCCGATCGAGGTCGAGATCTTCAACGACGTCATCTGGAGCACCCCCGGTGACGACGTCGTGGCGCACATGAAGGACCGCTTCGTGTCGGAGGTCCTGTAGTGTCGCGAGCGCCGGCGCCCTGGCGCCCCGGCTACGGTCGGGTCGAGCGCGCACGCGCCACGATGGAGGCATGGTGACCGCGGTGACGCATCGCAGCAAGAAGGACTACGTGTACGAGTCGCTGCGCCGGGAGATCCTGGACGGCGGCCTCGAGCCCGGCGCGCGCTTGATCATCGAGGAGCTCGCATCCGGCTACGGGGTGAGCCCGATCCCGGTCCGCGAGGCGCTCCAGCAGCTGCAGTCCGACGGCTACGTCGTGATCCAGCCGTACGTCGGCGCCAAGGTCGCCGAGATCGAGATCGACGCGATCCACGAGATCTTCGCGCTGCTCGAGTCGCTCGAGGTGATCGGCGGCCGCGCGGCGTGCGAACGCATGAGCGACGCCCACCTCGACGACCTCGAGCGCATGGTCACGAGCATGGACGACCTGGTGGACGATCCCGACCGCTGGTCGCACGAGAACCTGGTGCTGCACGAGTTCATCTGCACCCAAGCGGGCACGCACCTCGTCGAGGCGCTGCTGCGCAAGGCGATGGAGCACTGGGATCGGCTGCGCCGGTACTACTTCAAGGACGTCTTCACCCACCGGATCCGGGAGTCGCAGCGCGAACACCGCGCGATCGTGCATGCGCTGCGTTCGCGCGACGGCGACCGGGTCGAGCGGATCATCCGCGAGCACAACCAGACGGCGTTGGCGGCCTACGTCGGCCACCTCTCCCGAGGAGACCTCCCTCGGTCGAGCGACGCGAACGAGCGTCCTTCCACGACGAACGATTGACGGCGCGCGCGGCTCCCTCGCCGATGGTCAGATGCACGCTCCGATGACGCTCGGTGCCTCTACCATGCCGTACGCCTGCCCACAGGCGGAAAGGGGGAAGCCATGCCGCAGGAACCGAAGAAGGTCGACTCGAAGGTCGGCGCGTACGACAAGCCGCAACGGGCCGGGGGTACGGGCACGATCGTCACGGTCGTCGTGATCATCCTCGCCGTGCTGCTCATCCTCTGGCTGTTCACGGACATCCTGTAACGGTCGTGGCAAGCGAAGCGATCACCGTCCAGGACGCCGCAGGTGAACGATCGCGAGCCGAGCTCGTCGACCGCAGTGCCGACGGCAGCCTCGCTGTGCGTTGGGCCGACGGTAGGCGGTCGCTCATCGCCCCCGACGCGATCGACCGGTACGAGGGGCACCACGTGCACCTCACGGTTCGCTTCGAGGATCTGGGGACCGCTCGCCCGCACGATCACGAGGAGCGCGTTCCGCTCGTCGAGGAGGAAGCCGTCGTCGAGAAGCACGCCCGACCGACCGCGACCGTCCGCGTCAGCACCACCACGCACGAGCGCGAGGAGGACATCGACGAGGTGCTCACCAGCGAGGTGGTGGAGGTGAAGCGCGTACCCGTCGAACGGTACGTGGATGCACCCGCCCCCGTTCGTGAGGAAGGCGACACGACCATCGTGAGCGTGCACGAGGAGGTCCTCGTGGTGGAGAAGCGCCTCCTGCTCAAGGAGGAGCTCCACCTGACCACCCGCAAGGAGGACCGGCGCGAGACCCACCGCGTCAGTCTCCGAAGCCAGACCGCCGAGGTCGAGCGCACCGAGCCCGACGAGGCGTAGCCGCTGAGCGCGGCACCACACCAAGGAGGAACCGACATGCCCACTACCGTAGTAGGCCTCTTTCGCACGGAAGCCGACGTGCAACGGGTCGCCGACGACCTGTCGAGCCACGGCTTCTCGACCAACGAGATCAACCGTCATGACGAAGCGAGCTCCGACCTGAGGAGCTGGCTCGTCGATCAGGGTGTGCCCGAGCACGACGCGGAGGACTACATCCTCGGCGTGCGCAACGGCGGCAAGCTGGTGACGCTCGAGGCGAGCGACGACCGCGCCGACGAGGCCGTCCGGATCATGCAACGTCACGAGAGCGGCGCCACCGGCACGCCAGCAGACACCCGCACCACGGGGCCTGCCGCCGCCGAGCGCACCGCCACCGACCGCGCCCGCACCGACCAGACCGACCCCAAGGACCGCAAGGCCGGCCGCACGACGCACGAGGGGGGCGACAAGCTCGAGGTCGTCGAGGAGGAGCTGGACGTCCGGAAGCGCGACGTCGAGGGCGGCGGCGTCCGCGTCCGCACCTACGTGACCGAGCGCCCCGTCGAGGAGCAGGTGCCCGTGCGCGAGGAGACCGTGCACGTGGAGCGCCGGCCCGTCGATCGAGCGGTCGGCACCGACGAGGCCGACCGGGCGTTCCAGGAGCGGTCCGTCGAGATGAGCGAGAAGTCCGAGGAGGTCGTCGTCGGCAAGCGCGCCCGCGTCGTCGAGGAGGTCGTGCTCAGCAAGGACGTCGACGAGCGCACCGAGACCGTGCGAGACACGGTTCGCCGGACCGACGTCGACGTCGAGCGCACGGACGACGTGCTGACCGCCGAGCGCGACACGTTCCGCACGCACCACCGCGACACGCTGAAGCGGAGTGAGGAGCCGTACGAGGAGCACGAGCCCGCGTACCGCTACGGGATCGATCTCGCGAACCATCCCGACTACCGCGGCCGCGACTGGAGCCAGGTCGAGTCCGACGCCCGCGTGCACTGGGAGCGGCAGAACGGCGATACCTGGGCGGAGTTCGAGCCGGCCGTCCGGCACGGCTTCGAGCGCACGCGCGAGCGCAGCCGCCGCTAGCGCCGCGAGCCGCCGAGCCGCACCGGCGAGGGCCCCGCGACACGGTCGTCGCGGG
>SKWV01000312.1 GCA_007128755.1 Trueperaceae bacterium | reverse complement strand
CTCGTCGAGGAGGTCACGACCTCGCTGCCGGCGGCGTTCGAGTCCGAGGAGTACCAGGCGCGCCTGCACGCGGTCGAGGACGAGTTCAAGAAGCGCTCCGCGCAACGCGTCGAGGAGATCCAGGAGCGGGCGCGCGAGCGCGGCATCGCGATGGTCCAGACGCCGATGGGCATGATGTTCACGCCGCTCCGCGACGGCGAACCCCTCAACCCCGAGGCCGTCGGCCAACTCGACGAGGACGATCAGCAACGGCTCCAGGACGACATCGCGGCGCTGCAGAAGGACCTGCAGAAGGCGCTCGCCGAGATGCCCTCCTGGGAGCGCGAGCGTCGCAGTCGGGTGCGTGAGCTCAACCGCGAGGTGAGCGAGCTGGCGATCGGCCACCTCATCGACGAGCTGCGCGAGCGGTATGCGGAGCACACCGGCGTGCTCGACTACCTCGCCGCCGTACGCGAGGACCTCATCGACAACGCCCAGGGGCTCCTGAAGGCGCAGGAGCAGCAGATGGCCGACCCGCTCAAGGCCGCGGCGATGCAGGCGCAACCCGTCGGCGACCTGCCGTTCTGGCGTCGCTACCGCGTGAACGTGCTCGTCGACCGGCGGGAGGACGAGGGCGCCCCCGTGGTCTTCGAGGACCACCCGACGTACCAGAACCTCCTCGGGCGCATCGAGCACCTCACGCACATGGGCGCGCTCACCACGGACTTCACCTTGATCCGTTCCGGCGCCCTGCACCGAGCCAACGGCGGCTACCTGATCGTCGAGGCGCTCAAGGTCCTCCAGCAGCCGTTCGCGTGGGACGGGCTCAAGCGAGCGCTCAAGGCGCGCAAGCTCAAGACGGAGTCGCCCGGACAGGCCTACACGCTCATCAGCACCATGTCGCTCGAGCCCGAGCCCGTGCCGATGCGCGTCAAGGTGGTGCTCCTCGGCGACCGCTTCCTCTACTACCTGCTCAGCCGACTCGACCCCGAGTTCTTCGAGCTGTTCAAGGTCACGGCCGACTTCGACGACCAGATCGACCGCACCGACGACAACCAGCGGCACTACGCCAGGCTGATCGCGTCCATGGTCCACCACCACACGCTGCGCCCCTTCGACCGCTCCGCCGTCGCCCGGGTGATCGAGCAGAGCGCGCGCCGGGCCGGCGACGCCGAACGGCTCTCGGCGCATGCCGCGACCCTCGCCGACCTCCTGCGCGAGGCCAACTACTGGGCCGGCGTCTCCGGGAACGGCGCCGTCACCGCGCGCGACGTGCAGCGGGCCATCGACGAGCAGGTGTACCGCGCCGACCGGCTGCGTGAGCGGATCCAGGACGAGATGCTGCGCCGTACCATCTACATCGACACCGCCGACTCGAAGGTCGGGCAGGTCAACGGGCTGTCGGTGATCCACCTCGGTACCTTCGCGTTCGGCGTCCCCACCCGCATCACCGCGCGCGTGCGCATGGGCAAGGGCGAGGTGATCGACATCGAGCGCGAGGTCGAGCTCGGCGGGCCGCTGCACGCCAAGGGCGTGCTCATCCTGACGAGCTTCGTGGGTGCGCGCTACGCCACCATGCACCCGCTCTCGCTCTCCGCGAGCTTGGTGTTCGAGCAGTCGTACCGCGGCGTCGAGGGCGACAGCGCCTCCTCCGCCGAGCTGTACGCCCTGCTGTCGGCCATCGCCGAGGCGCCCGTCGCGCAGGCGCTCGCCACCACCGGCTCGGTGAACCAGCACGGCGAGATCCAGCCGATCGGCGGGGTGAACGAGAAGATCGAGGGGTTCTTCGACCTCTGCGCGTCGCGCGGGCTGAGCGGCGATCAGGGCGTCCTGATCCCCGCCGCCAACGTCAAGCACCTGGCGCTGCGCGCCGACGTGATCGACGCGGTCGCCGCCGGCGACTTCCACGTCTACCCCATCTCGCACGTCGACGAGGGCGCCGAGCTCATGATGGGCGTGCCGATGGGTGAGCGAGACGCCGACGGCCGCTATCCCGAAGGGAGCCTCAACGACCGCATCGAGAAGCGCCTGGAGGCCTTCGCCGACCGCTGGCACGAGTTCGCGGCCCGCAGCGACTCCGAGGCCTGACGCGGCCGGACGTCCCGAGGAGGTGGCCCATGGCGAACGCGCGACGAGGCGAGTCGCATCCGGACCTGCTGCCCTTCCTGGAGGACCCGGCCTCGTACCCCCACCGGCCCGAGCACGTGCGGATGATCCACACGCACATCTCGTACGTCGCCATCGTGCCGCCCTTCGCGTACAAGGTGAAGAAGCCGGTCGACTTCGGGTTCCTCGACTTCTCGACGCTCGAGGCGCGGCGGCGCTACTGCGAGATCGAGATCGACCTCAACGCCCGCCTCTGCGCCGGGGTGTACGAGCAGGTGGTGCCCATCGCCCTCGACGGCGGGGCGCTCCGGTTCGGCTCCGGCGAGAAGGTGGTCGAGTACGCCCTCAGGATGCGGGCGCTCGAGGACGGCGCCTTCCTCGACGAGCGGATCGCCCAGGTCGGGCGAAACGAGGTCGACCGGATCGTGGCGAAGCTCGGCGACTTCTACGCGGGTCAAGCGCGTTCTGCCGAGATCGCCGCCTGGGGACGCACCGAGCGGCTCGCGGTCAACACCGACGAGAACTTCGCGCAGACCGAGGACGCGGTCGGCGACCTCGTCTCGCGGCCTGCGCACCGGGCGATCCGCACCTTCACCCGAGGCTTCTACGAGTACATGGCGTCGCTCCTCGCCCGCCGCCGCGCCGGCGGTCACATCGTCGACGGGCATGGCGACCTGCACCTGGCGCACGTGCACCTCACGCCCGCTTCGCTGTGCATCTTCGACTGCATCGAGTTCAACGAACGCTTCCGCTACCTCGACGTGGCGAACGACGTCGCGTTCCTGGCGATGGACATGGACATGCACGAGCGGCCCGACCTGGCGCGCTACCTGGTCGACCGGATGGCGCAGGTCCTCGCCGACCCGGAGCTGCCTGCGCTGATGGACTTCTACAAGTGCTACCGAGCGCTGGTGCGGGCCAAGGTCGAAGGCATGCGGAGCGAACAGCCGGAGGTCCCCGACGCGGAGCGCGCGGCGAGCCGAGAGCGAGCCAGGCACTACTACCGCCTGGCGCTCCGCTACGCGCTGGCCGGTTCCGAACCGATCGTCATCGTGTTCATGGGGCGCGTCGGGACCGGCAAGACGACGCAGGCCGAGCGGCTCGCCGACGCCCTCGGGTGGCCGTGCGTGTCGTCGGACCGGGTGCGCAAGGAGGCGGCGGGCGTGCCGCTCCACGTGCGCGGGAGCGAGGCCGAACGGTCGCGGCTCTACGCGCGCCACATGACGGAGCGCACCTACGCGACGATGCGAAGCGACGCCCTCGCGCACGTGCGAAGCGGCCGCGGCGTGCTGCTCGACGCCACGTACGGCGACCGCCACCAGCGCGACGCCCTGCGTGACGCGCTGGCGCCGCAGGGCATCCGGTGGTTCTTCGTCGAGCTGACGGGCTCCGACGCCGTCCTCAGGGACCGCCTGCGGCAGCGTGCGGACGCCAGCGACGTGATCTCGGACGCTCGGCTGGAGGACTTCGAGCGGCTGAGCGAGCGCTTCGCGCCACCCGACGCCCTCGAGGACGCCCACCACGTCGTCGTCGACACCGACGACGCCTCCGAGGAGGACACCATGCTCGAGGTGCTGGAGACGCTCGTGCACCTCGGTTGGGAGCGCCGCGGCGCTGGTGACGAGGCCCCGCAGGAGCAGGAGGTGTGACGACGTGACGCCCGATCGACCTCGCGACGACGGCAGGATCGTCGAGACCGCGGCGGGCGCCGTCACGCTCGAGCGCGTGCCCCAGGTCGAGGGCGTCTACCGGCTGCCACACGACGCGGTCGACGTCACGCTACTGCTCAGCGAGCGCCTCCTCCGGACCGTCGAGCCGTTCGCCTTCGAACAGCTCCAGCACACCCTCGCGCTGCCCGGCCTCGAGCGCGTCATCGTCACGCCCGACTTCCATCCGGGCTACGGCGTGCCGATCGGGTTCACCGGCGTCTCGCCCTGCCACCTCTACCCCGACACGGTCGGACCCGACCCCGCGTGCTCCGTGTCGATCTCGCGCATCACGGGCCATCGCTTCGGGTCGCTCGACAAGCGCGCGCGGCGGGCCGTCCTCGACGAGCTCGAGCGCGTCGTCGTCGTCGACCGGCGCCGGCAGCGCGTCCCCTACGGGCCGCCGATCGGCTTCGACGCGTTGATGGAGATTCTGACCGGCGGGCACCGCTTCGACAAGACGTGGGTGGCGGCGCACCCACCGCTCCCCGCCTGGGCGTCACCCAAGCGGCTCGTCGAGCTCGAGGCGATCTTGCACGCGGTGACGACTCCACGCATGCTCCAACAGATCGGCTCCATCGGCGGCGGCAACCACTTCCTCGAGGTGCAGCTCGGCGACGACGGTGAACTCTACGTGATGGCGCACTTCGGCTCGCGCGGCTTGGGCGCCGCCGGCAGCCGGTACTTCTTCGACCGGATCCGCGACGACCTCACGGCGACGGGGTCCGGCCCACTCGGCCCCGAGGGGTTGCTCTTCGTGGCGGCCGACGAGCCGCTCGGGGAGCTCTACCTGATGTTCCAGCAGGCGATGCTCGAGTACGCGACGTACAACCACGTCGTCGTGCAGCGGGCCGCCACGGCCGTAGTGAGCGAGCACGTCGGCGGGCACGCGACCGAGTTCCTCGGCCACATCCCGCACAACTTCATCGAGCGTCGCGACGGACGGTACTGGCAACGCAAGGGCGCGACGCCCGCGTACGACGTGGGCGGCATCCCCCTGCTCATCCCCGGCAGCATGTCCACCGCCTCGTACCTGCTCGCTCCCGGCCCGAACGCCTCGAGCTTGGGCGAATCCGTCCCGCATGGCGCCGGCCGGGTGCTGAGCCGCGGCCTGGCCAAGAAGACGCTCGATCAGGCGGCGATGGACCTTGACCTCGAGGAGCGCGGCGTGATGGCGAACTTCCGCCACGTGCCGCTCGACGAGGCCCACGCGGCCTACAAGGACGTCGACGAGGTCATCCGGGCCGTGGTGGAGCCGGGGGTAGCCCGCCTGGTGCAGCGCCTGCGCCCGGTGCTCGTGCTCAAGGGAGCATGACACGCAGGGGCGCTGCGACGCCTCGGCGGAGCTAGGCAGACGGGGCGACGAGGATCGCCACCTCGGTGCGCCAGCGACTGGGGTCGCTCTCGTCCGCCGGGTCGGTGAGGAACGTCTCGTACCTCCCCCTGAACCCATGACCCCGCTCCGAACCGTAGTCGTCGAAGGCGATGCCGTGCTCGGCCGCCCAGTCGATGAGCGCACTGTTCGCGGCCACGCCATGCTCGATCCCCGTGTAGACCAGCGCGGCGTAGCGCCCCGCAGGGAGCGCGCCGGGCTCCACGCGACCATCGCCGGCCACCACACCGTCCGTCGGGAAGGCGACCTCGACGTCGAGCGACGCCGCCATGTCGATCACGTGATACCTGATGAACGGTGGCCCGACCGGCGTGACTCCGTGGCGCGTCAGCCAGTCCTCGATCTCGGCGATGAGACCCGGCACGACCATGTCCGCCTGCAGATCGTCCATGGTGAGATCGACACGGATCCCGGCGTACGGCTGCTCGGGCCGCGGTTCGAGCCGTGGTGCCGTCAGCTTCATGTCCGGCTCCTCTCGTGCACCCGTACGAACGTGGTCCCGGACGATGGCACGGCGGAGCCTGCCGCGACGTCCTGCCGGCTAAGGCGACGTATCGGCCAGGTACGACCGCAACCACACGAGCGCCGGTCGCTCCTCGTCGAACCAGTCGACCAGGTAGGCGTTGCGCTTCCAGATGTCGCCGGCGCGGTACCCCCAGAGCGTGACCCCGGCGACCGCCTCGTGCTCCCACAGCACGGGGAACACGCGCCGGTACATCTCGAGTTGCGCCGCGTCGTCGGACGACTCCAGGTCGAGCTCCGACACGTAGATGGGCAGCCCCGTCTCGGCCAAGGCGTCCAAGCTCGCGGCGATCACCTCGGCGGGGACGTGCTCGAGCCCATGGGCCTGCACGCCGATGCCGTCGATGAGTCCCCGCTCCATCAGGATCTCGATCAGCTCGACGTACCGCGCGCGCTGGGGCACGCAGCAGAGGATGTTGTACTCGTTGATGAGCAGTACGGCGTCGGGGAAGTAGGTTCGGGCACGCTCGAACGACCACACGACCCAGTCCCAGCCGGTGTCGCCGGCGCCGCCGATGGCGTCCACGTAGGACGGCGGGGCATGCAGGGGCTCGTTGACGACGTCGATCATATCGACGTCCGGGTAGCGCTCGGCGAACAGCCGCATCCACTCGTCGACGGCGAACCGCTGCTCCTCGGCCGGGAGGCCCGCGACCCAGCGCGGCTCCTGCTGCCCCCACACGAAGGCGTGCTGCTTGACCGGCATGTCGTGCTGACGTGCGAAGGCGAAGATGCCGTCCAGCACGGTCCACACCATGGTGCCCCGCCCGGCCTCGACGGAGAGCCACTTGCCGGCGTTCTCGGGCGTAACCTGGTTCCAGTAGTGGGGGAACGCCGCGTCGAAGCGCGCGCTGAGCGTGCTCCCGAGGAACGTGTCGGCGCCGGCCGCGAGGGGGCGTGGCGCCTCGCCGAAGCCGTGCCCGGCGAGCGCGAGGCTCACCGTCAGCAGCGCCGGCAGCAGGCGCCGGAGATCGCGGCGACCCATCACGTCGCGGCTCCGGCCGCCGCACGCCCCTGCCGCGCGATGAGGTCGGCGTACCAGCGGGCGCTCTGCTTGGGAAAGCGCTCCTGCGTCTCGAAGTCGACGTGCACCAGGCCGAATCGCTGATCGTAACCATGCGCCCACTCGAAGTTGTCGAGGAGGCTCCAGGCGAAGTACCCGCGCACGTCCACACCCTGCTGCATGGCCGCCTGCACGGCCTCGATGTGGCGCGCGAAGTAGTGCACCCGGTCGGCGTCGCGCACGGCGCCGTCCACCACCTTGTCGGGGTACGCCGCGCCGTTCTCGGTCACGTAGACCGGCGGGAGCGTGTAGTCGCGGTCGATCCGGACGAGGAGGTCGGTCAGCCCACGCGGGTAGACGCCCCAGCCCATCCCCGTGCGCTCGGCGTCGGCCGCGACCGTCCGCAGGGCGAGTCCTGGCGCGTCGGGGTCGTGCGCTACGACCGTGCGGACGTAGTAGTTCACGCCGAGGAAGTCGATGGGCTTCGAGACGACCGCCATGTCGCCCTCCGCGACGCTCGGCACGTTGGCGCCGAAGGCGTCCCACATGTCGCTGGGGTAGGCGCCCAAGAAGATCGGGTCCAAGTACCAGCGGTTGAAGAAGCCGTCGAAGCGCCTGGCGGCGAGGGCGTCCTCGTCCGAGTCCGATGCCGGGTAGGCGGGGTTCAGGTTGAGGACGATGCCGTGCCGCGAACCCGGGGCGTTGGCGCGCATGACGTCGAGCGCCGCACCGTGCGCGACCAGCAGGTGGTGCGCCGCCTGCAGGCCCGCCGCGTGGTCGCTGAGGCCGGGAGCGTGCTCGCCCTGGCCGTACCCGAGGAACGCGCTGCACCACGGCTCGTTCAGGGTGGCGTAGGAGACGACGCGGTCGCCGAGGCGCCGCGTGACCGCGTCGGCGTACGCCACGAACGCGTCGACGATGCGGCGCTCGGGCCATCCTCCGGCGTCCTGGAGCGCCTGCGGCAGGTCCCAGTGGTAGAGCGTCACGTGAGGTTCGATGCCGCGCGCGAGGAGCCCGTCCACGAGGCGCTCGTAGAAGTCGAGCCCGCGCTCCTCGAGGCGCCCCGTACCCTCGGGGAACACGCGCGGCCAGGCGACGCTGAAGCGGTACGCGCCGACGCGCAGCTCCTGCATCAGGTCCAGGTCCTGCTCCCAGCGGTGGTAGTGGTCGCAGGCGACGTCGCCGGTGTCGCCGTTGGCGATCTTGCCGGGGGTCGCGCAGAACGTGTCCCAGATCGACGGGCCGCGCCCGTCCTCGTGCACGGCGCCCTCGATCTGGTAGCTGGACGTGGCGACGCCCCACGTGAAGTCGGGCGGGAAGGTGGGCGTGGACGAGCTCATGGTGATCCTCCGGTGGCCACCGCCGTGCGGCGGGGCCGGGCGAGCCTCATGGGGTGCGGACCGTCACGATCGAGCGAGCCGGCAGGAGCACACGCTCCGCGGCATCCTGCGTGGAGCGGCGGTACGCCAGGATCTCGTCGTAGATGGCGTCGTCGAGCGTGGCGACCTCGAACGTCACCCCGGCGCCCAGCCCCTCCACCACCACCTCGACGTCGTCGGTCGACCCGTTCACGAGCAGCACGAGGGTGCCGCGCTCGTTGCGGGCGGCGTAGGCGGTGACGAGGTCGGTCGCTCCGTCGACGGCGAGCGCCTCGCCCGAGAAGTCGGCCAGCATCTCGTAGACGTAGTACGTGGGGCGGATCCAGCCGCCGCGGTCGATGAGGCCGTGACCGCCCATCGCCTGGAGCGCGAAGTAGTGGCTCATGTCGAGGCCCTCCACGGCCATCTGGCCGAGCGCGTCGGCGAGCCACAGCGCCGCGACGATGTCTTCGAGGTGACGGTAGTTGGTGGTGCGCCACGACAGGCCGAACTCGGTGATGGCGAGGCCGATGTCGCGGTCATGACCCAGCGGGTTGGTGGCGGGATCGCGCAGCCACTCGCGGAAGAGGCGGATCTGCTGCCCGACGGAGCTCGAGGTGGCGAGGGCCGACACGTCGTCCCAGGTGCCGTCGGTCGGGTAGACGTGCCAGGTGAGGACGTCGACGACGTCGCCGCAGCGCCGCACGAACTCGGCGAGGTAGTCCTGCGAGCTCGAGATGGCGGGGCCGGTCACCACGGCGTCGGGGTGCACGCTCCGGAGCGCGTCGGCGAAGAGCCGGAAGTGCTCACAGTAGAGCTCGACCGTCCAGGTGGGGTCCATCCGGTTCCTCGGGTAGAGGTCGGGCTCGTTGCCGACGGCCCAATAGGCGATGGGCACGCCGATCTCCTCGAAGTAGCGGGCGGTGAACACGGCCTGCTCGGGCCCGTCGAAGTAGTTGGCCACGAGCAGCACGTCGGGCTCGCCCAGGAACCCCCACTGCGCCTTGAAGGCGTCCATCCTGTCGGTCGTCAAGGGGTAGTCGTCGGCGTCGTTGCCGGGCGGGTAGCGCACCGTGCGCAGGGTGAGGGCGCCGAACTCCTCGAGGTGCAGGACGACCGGCATGGAGAGGCCGACGTTGAACCCGGCGATGGCCTGCGGGGCGATGTCGCCCGTCGGGCCCTGCACGCGGATCGTGAGCGGCTCGGCGAGCGACGTTCCCACGAGCAGCGTGAGCACGATCGCCGCCAGGAACCTCCGTAGGTCATGACACGGTGACGTCACTGGTATACACCTTCCTCTGCACCAATACGCGTTCGCCCGTGATCTCGAAGTCGCTCGTGAGCCGGATGTCCGCCGACGAGGAGCCGACCATCACCTGGATCGTCCCCGGCTCGATCACGAACGCCATCTCGCGATCAAAGAAGGCGAGCGCCTCGACCGGGAACGCGAACGCGATCCGGTTCGTCTCGCCCGGTTCGAGCGTCACGCGCACGAACCCCTTCAACTCCTTGACCGGCCGGCTGACGCTGCCGACGAGGTCGCGCAGGTAGAGCTGCACCACCTCGTCGCCGGCACGCTCGCCCTCGTTCCTGAGGTCGAACGCCACCGTGACGGTGTCGCCAGCCCGGACCTCGCGGGGTTGGACGCCCAAGTCCTCGTAGGCGAACGTCGTGTAGCTGAGCCCGTGCCCGAAGGCGAAGAGCGCATCGGTCTTCATGTCGACGTAGTCGCCCTTCCAGTGCGACCGGCCGCCGGAGGGCTTGTGGGCGTAGTACACCGGGATCTGCGCCGCGGCGCGCGGGAACGAGATCGGCAGCTTGCCGCCGGGGCTCACGTCGCCGAACAGCGCGTCGGCCACGGCGCTGCCGCCCTCCTCGCCGGGCAGCCACGCCACCAAGACGGCCCCCGCGCGCTCCACGACCTCGCCGAGCGCGAGCGGCCGACCGCCCAGCACGACCACCACGACGGGGGTCCCGGTGTCGCACACGGCCTCCAGCAGGGCCTGCTGAACGCCCGGCAGGGAGACCTCGGCGCGGTCGCGCGCCTCGCCGGTGGTGGCGTCGTTCGTGAGCCCGGAGCGGTCGCCCACGACCACGATCGCCACCTCGGCCGCGCGCGCGGCCTCCATGGCCTCGCCGAAGCCTGCCGTCGACGTCCCGGCGACGTCGCAGCCGCGGGCGTGAAGCACCTGCGTGCTCGCGCCGACCTTCGCCCTGATCCCTGCGAGGAGCGTGACCATGGGCGGGTAGTGGTCGGCGAGGTCTTCGACCCGCGAGCCGATCATCGGCGTGGGCGCCGGCAGGTCGCCCTGCGCCTCGAACATGACCTCGACGTGCGCTGGGTAGTGGTAGTCGCCCTGGAGCAGCCGCACGTCGTCGGCGCCGGGACCGATCACGGCGATCGACGCGATGTCGGGCGCGAGCGGCAGCAAGGCGTCGTCGTTCTGCAGCAGCACCAATGACTTCTGCGCGATGCGCCGGGCGAGCGTGCGTTGCTCGGCGGTGTCGAACACGAGATGCGCCCGCTCGGCATCGACCTGAGCGCCTTCGAAGAGGCCGAGCGCGAACTTCTGCGCGAGCACGCGCCGGACCGAGGCGTCGACGAGCGCCACGTCGATCAGGCCCTCGTCGAGGCCGCGGCGCAGCGGCGCGCCGTAGCCGTCGTGCTCCGGCAGCTCCACGTCGATGCCGGCCCGGAGCGCGAGTCCGGCCGCCTCCGTCTTGTCGCGGGCGACCCGGTGGTAGTCGACCAGGGTCGGGATGGTGAAGTAATCGGACACGACGACGCCGTCGAAGCCCAGTCGCTCCCGCAGCAGGTCGACCATCACCTCGGCCGAGGAGCCGCACGGCACGCCGTCGAGCTCCTGGTAGGCGTTCATGACCGACATGACATTCGCCTCGGCGATGGCGGCCGCGAACGGCGCGGCGAACACCTCGAGCAGCTCGCGCGGCATGAGACGCGCCGGCGCCCAGTTGAGCCCGCCCTCCGACATGCCGTAGCCGATGAAGTGCTTGGCGGTGGCGGCCACGCCGGTCACCACGTCCCCCTGAAGGCCCTTGATGTACGAGACGCCCATCCGGGCGACCAAGTAGGGATCCTCGCCGTAGGTCTCCTCGACGCGCCCCCAGCGTGGGTCCCTGGTGACGTCCAGGACGGGCGCGAGCGCATGCCGCGCTCCGACGGAGCACATCTGCTCGGCGATGACCGCGCTCATCGCTTCGATGAGGTCGGGGTCCCAGGTGCTCGCCTGGCCGATCGCCTGGGGGAAACAGGTGGCGTCTCGGGCCATGTAGCCGGCGCAGGCCTCCTCGTGCACGATCGCGGGGATGCCGAGACGGGTCCGCTGCGTGAGGAAGGCCTGGATGTCGTTCGTGAGCGCGGCGCTCTCTCGCGGCCGGAAGCCGGTCGCCGCCGCCACCCGCGTCACGTGGCCGATGCCGTCGGCCAAGCGCGCGTCGGCCTTCTCGGCCGAGAACGCCTCGTCGTGCACCAGGTCGGTGACCCACACGCCGCCGAGCTGCGCGAGTTTCTCCTCGAGCGTCATCCTGCCCAGCAGGTCATCCACTCGGTCGGCGATGGAGCACGATGCGTCGCGGTAGCGCTCTTCGGCCATGACTCTCCCCTTCGACTGTCTCTCCGTCGACCCTTCGACATCGTGACGGCGCCAGCCTGCGTCAGCCGGCGCCAGCCTGCGTCAGCCCTTCACGGCGCCCGCGGTGAGGCCCTCGATCACCTGTTTGGAGGCGAGGACGAAGATGATCATGAGCGGCACGACGGCGAGGGCGGTCCCGAACAGCACCGCGCCCCAATCCGTCTGGATGAGCCCCTGCAGCGTGCGCAGGGCGAGGGGGACCGTGTGGTTCTCGCGGGAGCTCAACACGATCAGCGGCCCCAGGAAGTTGTTCCACTGCCCGATGAAGGTCAGCATCCCCAGCGTCGCCAGGCCGGGCTTGACGATCGGCAGGACGATGTTCCAGTAGATCCGGAACTCGCTGGCGCCGTCGATCCGCGCGGCGTCCATGAGATCCTTGGGGACCGCCGACGCGATGTACTGGCGCATCAGGAAGATGCCGAAGGCGCCGGCCATGCCCGGGAACCACACGGCTCGAGGGGTGTCGAGCCAACCGAGGGCCTGGATGATGAGGTAGTAGGGGATGATCCCCAGGAGGGGCGGGATCATGAGCGACGCGACGACGAAGGCGAACAGCTGCTTCTTGAACTTGAACTCGTACATCGCGAAGCCGAAGCCGGCCAGGCTGGCGAAGAACAGCGTGGTGACGGTCGCCATGAGCGCGATGTAGACGCTGTTCCAGATGTTGCGGATGAACGGGACCCGCGCGAGCAGGGCGTCGTAGTTGCGCATGAGGTAGTCGCCGAACCACACGGGTGGCGGCGCCGAGAAGATGTCGCCCTGAGCGTGGGTGGCGAGCACGAACATCCAGTAGAACGGGAAGAGCGTGAGGAGCGCGAGGAAGAAGAGGAGCCCGTAGAGCAGGATCTTGCCGATCAGACCTCCGAGCAGTGCCGGCGTCTGCCGCGCCTCCTTGGGTGGGACCGCGGTGCTCTGCATCACTCCCTCGTTTCCAGGCCGCTGCGACCGAAGAAGTAGAAGTGGATCACGGTCAGGGTGCCGATCACGAGGAAGAGCAGCCAGGAGATCGCGGCTGCGGTCCCCATCTCGAGCCACTCGAAGCCCGTCCGGTAGAGGTACATCGCGGCGGTCATGCCCGACTGTGCCGTCCCCCCGGTGCCGCCCGTGAGGATGAACGGCTGATCGAACAGTTGCAGGTTGCCGATGATGGTGAAGGTCACGGCGAAGAAGATCATGGGGCGCAGCAGGGGCAGCGTGATGTGCCAGAAGCTCTGCCTCGTGCTGGCGCCGTCGATCTGGGCGGCCTCGTAGTAGGTGCGGGGGATCGTCGCGAGACCGGCCGTGTAGAGCACGACGTTGAAGCCGAAGAACTGCCAGAACACCAGGATCGAGATGGCGGGCTTGATGTAGGCGGCGCGTCCCAGCCAGTTGATGGGGAGGGTATCCGCCAGTCCGCCGAAGAGCCACGCGCTCCATGAGGCCTGCGCCAGGTACGCCATCACCTGGTTGAGGACGCCGAACTGCGTGCCGAAGATGGTCGAGAAGACGAGCGCCACGGCGACCGCCGAGGTGATGTAGGGCATGAAATAGATGGCCGTCAACGGGTGGCGGAGCGACCTGACGCCCATGACGAGTGCGAACGCGAGCGGGATGGCGACGAGGTGCTGCGGCAGGCCGCTGGCGATCGCGATCCAGATGGTGTTGGACATCGATCTCCAGAACCAAGGATCGTCGAGCAGGAACACGTAGTTCTCGAGCCCCACGAAGCGCATCGTCCCGAGCCCCTGGACGGGATTCCACACCTGGAGCGAGAGGTAGGCCGAGAACAGGATCGGGAACAGCCCGAAGATCGCGAAGAGGATGAAGAACGGGCTGATGAACAGATAGGGTGCCGCGCGCCGCTGCCACCGATCGATTCGGGTGCTGAGCGGCTGGTGTGCTCGATCATTCGGGGTGCCGGGTCGCTGCTGCATACTCGTCCCTCTTCAGGCTCGGGTCGTGCCCGTGGGGGGCTCGCGCCCCCCACGGTGCATGAGTCGATGGGTCAGCGAATGCGCCGCTGGACGAGCATCTGCGCCTCGTCGAGCGCCGACTGGACGTCGCGCCCTTCCGCGAGGATCTCGCCGATCGCGGACTGCCAGATCTCGTTGGCGATGATGTCGCCGGGGTGCGTGAGCACGCCGGGGATCCGCTCGGCGATGTCGGCGAAGAGTATGCGCGCCTGCTGGCCGCCGAGGAACTCGATCTCCTCTTCGAACATCGGGTCGTCGTACGTCTCGGGCATCGCCGGGAAGGCGTTGATGCTCCGGAAGGCTTCGAGTTGGACCTCGGGGTTCGTCGTCAGGAACTGCACGAGGTTCCAGGCCGCGTCGACCTTGTCGGCCGGGGTCTGGGTCGGGATCCCGTAGAACGACCCGCCCCAGCTCACGAGGATGTTACCGGGCATCTCGGACGTGCCCCAGAGGCCTGACGTCTCGGGCGCCATCCAGGTCTGCAGGTGGCCGCCCAGCCAGGCGCCGGAGAGCTCGGTGGCGGTGGTGCCCTGGCGGAAGGCTTCGAACCACTCGTTGGACCAGGCGCCGATGTCGGCGTCGAGGCCTTCCTGGCGGATCTGCTGCGCGACGGTCGCCGCTTGGACGAAGCGCGGGCTGTTCAGCAACGGCGTGCCGTCGGCGGCGAAGAAGATGCCGTCGCCTTCGGGGATCTCGGAGCGGATGAGCCCATCGGCGACGGAGCCGGCGTTGACGGTGAGGAACACGCCTTGCTCTTGGAGCTCGCGGCCGAACTGGAGGTAGCTCTCGAGGCTCTCGGTGACCTGGTCGATCGTCCAGCCGGTCGCCTCGAGGTGGTCGCGCCGGTAGTACATGACGCCCGGAGCGATGTCGGTCGGGATGGCGACCTGGCGGCCGTCCGGGGTCTGCGCCTGCGCCCACGCGTACTCGACGAACAGGTCCTCGTACTGATCGGCGTTGAAGGGCTCCGCGCTGAGGTCTCGGAGTCCGCCCTCGGCGACGAACCGAGCGATGTAGCCGATCTCGACGGCGACGACGTCCGCCGCACCCGAGCCGGTGGCGAGGTTCGTGACGAGGACGTTGTGGTGGTCCTCGTAGCCGAGCGTCCGGATCTCGACCTCGACGTCGGGGTACATCTCGTAGAACTGCGGGAGCACGAGCTGGATGTGCTCATGGAGGGGCTCGAACACGCCGATGGTCAGGCGGGTCTGCGAGAACGCTAGCCCGACGGTCAGGGCGAGCGCGAGTACGAGGAACTTCTTCATGGTCTTCCTTTCGTGAGGAAACCTAAGACTGCAGAGCGGCTACGGATGTGCGTTCGATCAGGACAGGATCGAACTGTCTCCTCACCTCCTTCGAGTCGCCGGCGCTGAGCGCGGAGAGTGCGAGCATGGCGGCCGCCTGACCCATCTCGACGAACGGTTGCCTAACCGTCGTCAAGGCTGGAAACAGGTAGCGGGCGAGCAGGACGTCGTCGTACCCGATGAGGGAGATGTCGTCTGGAACGCGCAGGCCGTGTGCGCGGATCGCGAGTAGTGCTCCGGCGGCCGATTGGTCGTTGGCCGCGAACACCGAGGTGAAGCCGAGGTCGCGTGCGAGCAACCGCTGCATGCCGGCCTGCCCGCCCTCTTCCATGAAGTCACCTTCGACCACGAGCGCCTCGTCGTACGAGATGCCGGCATCGTGCAGCGCACGGCGGTAGCCGGCGAGCCGATCGCGCGCGTCCTTCAGCGCCGGCTTGCCGGCGATGTGCGCGATGCAGCGATGGCCCCGGTCGATGAGGTGCCGCGTCGCCAGGTAGCCGCCCTTGAGGTTGTCGAGATGGATGCAACGATCCGCGAGGGCGTCGATGTAGCGCCCGAGAACGACTGTGGGGAGGCCGTGTCCGGACCACGCGATCAGATCGGCGTCGGAGGTGGCCTCGAGTTGCACGATCAGGGCGTCGGGGCGCCGCTGCCGGAGGAACTCGACGGCCTGGGCCTCGAGGTGTCGCCCGGCGTGACCGCTCGAGACGAGCAGGTGCATGCCCTGGGCTTCGACGACGCTCTCGATGCCCTGGATGACACCGCTGTAGTACGGGCTCGAGAGTTCGTTGACGATGACGCCGATGCCGCCCGAGCGGTTCGTCGCGAGGCTCCGCGCGAACACGTTCGGCTGGTAGCCGAGCTGCGCGACGGCGGCCAGGACCGACTCGCGCTTCGCCTCCGTCACCGGTACGCGGCCGTTGAGCACGCGTGAGACGGTGGCCACGGAGACCTTCGCCAGCTGCGACACCTCTTTGATGGTCGCCATCGCCCTCCTCTTGTAACCGCTTTCAGAACAAGCTTAGGACGCTGCGTCTCCTCCGTCAAGGGCATGTGCGGGTACCTCCTTCATCCGACGCATACCTCGGCGAGATGGAGACTCGAACCGACCGGACATGGTGCCAGGACGGTCCGACCACCTCCTGAAAGCGCTTACGAGGCGAGTGTAGGAGAGTCCAGGGCTCCGCGGCAAGGACAAACATCCGGGCCGCGAACCGTGAGGTGCGCCGGGGTGCGACGCCGCCAGCGCCCGCGCGTCACCTGCGGACGGGCCGCCTCGGTGGTGATCGCCTCATACCCACGAAGAAGAACCCCGTACTCGACGGGGTTCATCTGGTAGGCGCGGGCAGGATTGAACTGCCGACCTCTACAGTGTCAATGTAGCGCTCTCCCACTGAGCTACGCGCCTT
>SKWV01000453.1 GCA_007128755.1 Trueperaceae bacterium | reverse complement strand
TTGTGTGCCGGCGAGCCCGGGCTCCAGGGGGCGAGCGGCGACCTGGCCGACGAGGCGACGGCGCGCGCGGTGGTGGAGGCGGCGCGCGAGGCGCTCGGCGGGCTCGACGTCCTGGTGAACGTCGCGGGGCTCTCGGGACGGCGCTACGGCGACGGTCCCGTCCACGAGGCCAGCGCCGACGGGTGGGACGCGGTGATGCGCAACAACGCCCGTTCCACCTTCCTCATGTGCCGCTTCGCGCTGCCGCCGATGCTGGAGGCGCGACGCGGCGCCATCGTCAACACCTCGTCGGTGCTGGCGTCGTCGCCCAGCGCCGCGCACTTCGCGACGCACGCCTACGCCGCGTCGAAGGGCGCGATCGACGCGCTCACCAGGAGCATGGCGGCGCGTTACGCGGCCGACGGCGTGCGCGTCAACGCCGTCGCGCCGGGGCTGATCGCGACGCCCATGAGCGAGCGGGCGCAGGCCGACGCCGCGATCCTGGCGTACCTGCGCGCTCGCCAGCCGCTCACCGGCGGGCCGGGCACCGCCGCCGACGTGGCGGACGCGATCCTCTACCTCGCCTCGGACGAGGCGAGGTTCGTCACCGGCGTGATCCTCGAGGTCGCCGGAGGATGGAGCGTGGCCGGATGAGTCGATCGGAGCAGGCTCCGCGGGGCGTCCACGAGCACGTGGACCTGTCGTGGCGCGCGAGCGTCATGCACACCTGCGACGTGCTGGTGATCGGCGGCGGCTCGGCCGGCGCCAGCGCGGCCGTCGCGAGCGCCCTGCAGGGCGCCAGCGTGACGCTGGTGGAGCGCTACGGCTTCCTGGGCGGCACCGGGGCGATGGTCCTCGACACCTTCTACGGCTTCTTCACGCCCGGCAGCGAGGAGCGCAAGGTCGTGGGCGGCGTGCCCGACCGGGTGATCGAGGGCTTGGATCGCCGCGGCATGGTGCTCAAGCGCCCCAACACCTACGGCGCCGGCGCGGGCCTCACCTACGACCCGGAGACGCTGAAGCTGGTGTGGGACGAGCTCGCGCAGGAGGCGGGCGTCGACGTGCTCCACCACGCGACGTTCGTGGACGTGCTGCGCGACGGCGCGCGCGTCACCGGCGCGGTGCTCGCCACCAAGGGTGGCCTGCGGGCCGTGCGAGCGGGCGCCGTCGTCGACGCCTCGGGCGACGCCGACGTCGCCGCTCGCGCCGGGGCGCCGTTCGAGGACGCCGGGGCGGACGGGACGGCGCAGTCCCTGACCACGACGTTCCGCATGATCGACGTCGACGTCGAGGAGGCCCTCGCCTTCCCCAAGCGCGAGCTGTGGGCGCGCATGCACGAGGCGGCCGAGCGGGGCGATTACGACCTGCCGCGACGCGAGGGGAGCGCGCACATCACGCCCTTCCCGAACGCGATGCACACCAACATGACGCGGGTCGCCGGCGTCGACGCCACCGACCCGGAGCAGCTCTCGCGCGCCGAGCGCGAGGGGCGCAAGCAGGCGTTCGAGTACGCGCGCTTCCTGCGCGAGTGCGTGCCCGGCTACGCGCGCGCGCACCTGAGCGGCTTGTCGGTGCAGATCGGCGTGCGTGAGAGCCGGCGCATCCGCGGGGAGTACTGGCTCACGCGCGACGACGTGCTCGGCGCCGCCTCCTTCCCCGACGCGGTGGCGCGCTGCGGGGCGCCGATCGAGGAGCACCACGCGGGCGGCGACACGCGCTGGGAGTACCTCCCCGACGGCGAGACGGTCGACATCCCCTACCGCTGTCTGCTGCCGCGGGAGGTCGAGGGGCTGGTGGTGGCGGGGCGCTGCCTGTCGGCGTCGCACGACGCCCACGCATCGGTACGCTCGATGGGGCAGTGCATGGCCATGGGCCAGGCGGCCGGCGTGGCCGCGGCGCTCGCGCGCGGCGGCGACCTGCGCGGCGTCGACGTCACTGAGCTGCGCGCTCGCCTCGCCCAACTCGGGGCGCTGCTGTGATCGTCCGCACGGTGCTGGGCGACGTGACGCCGGAGTCGCTCGGTCTCACGCTCGCCCACGAGCACCTGATCGCGCGGCCGCCGGCCGACGTGCGCGACCCCGACCTGACGCTCGACGACGAGGACGCCGCCGCGCGCGAGCTCGCGGCGTTCCGCGAGGCGGGCGGGGGCGCGGTGGTGGAGATGACGACCGTCGACTACGGTCGCGACGTGGCGGCGCTGCAGCGCGTGTCGATGCGCAGCGGCGTGCACGTGATCGCCGCGACCGGGTTCAACGTGGGCCGCTTCGCGGACCGCATCGTCTCGCGCTTCTCCGACGACGCCATCGTCGCCTGGATGATCGACGAGGTGCGCGTCGGCGCCGTCCCCTACGCCCGGAGCGAGCACGTGACGCTGACGGCGCCGCCCGACGCCGTGGTGGCGCGGGCCGGCCTGATCAAGGCGGCGACGAGCGCCGACGGGCCGGGCAGCCAGGAGCGGCGCGTGCTGGCGGCGGCGATCGCCGCGCATCACGCCACCGGCGCGCCGATCGGGACGCACACGACGCGGGCGACCTGGGCGCTCGAGCAGGCTCGCGCCTTCGTCGACGGCGGCGTGCCGGGAGCCAAGGTGCTCATCGGCCACTGCGACTTCCGGCCGGAGACGCCGTACCTGCTGGAGCTCGCGGCCACCGGCGTGTCCATCGGACTCGACCAGTTCTCCAAGCACAAGTACCTCTCCGACGAGGCGCGGGTGCGGCTCGTGGTCGATCTCGCCCAGGCGGGGCACCTCCGCCAGGTGATGCTCTCGGGCGATCTGGCGCGCCAGTCGTACTGGTCGGCGTACGGGCACCCCGGCGCCGCCGGCCTCGCGCACGTGCCCCTCACGGTGAGCGCCATGCTGCGGGCCGAGGGCTTGAGCGAGGCGGACGTCGCCGTCGTCGTGCGTGACAACCCGCGCCGGTGGTTGAGCTTCGAAGGCTCGGAGGGGGCGCTAGACTCGTAGACGCTGCCGAGGAGACGTGCCCGGCTCCGTGAGCCGGAGAGGGCGAGGTCGTGATGAGCGACGACGATGCACGGGCGCCGCTGCTGCCGTACGAGTGGCCCGGGAGCTACGTGCTGGGCGACGAGGAGGTGGCGGCCGTGAGCGACGTGCTGCGCGCGCGCAGCCTCTTCCGCTTCTACGGCCACGACCTGCAGCACTACGCCGACCGGTTCGAGGCCGCCTACCGCCTCCGCCTCGGCCGACGTCACTGCCTGGCGGTGAACAGCGGGACCAGCGCGCTGGCGATCGCCATGGGCATGCTCGACGTCGGTCCCGGCGACGAGGTGCTCGTGCCGGGCTACCTCTGGGTCTCGTGCCTCGCGGCCGTGGTGCGCGCGGGCGCCATCCCCCGCCTCGTCGACATCGACGACACCTTCACGATGGACCCGGACGACCTGGCGCGGAAGATCACGGCCCGCACGAAGGCCGTCCTCGTGGTGCACATGAGCGGCGCCACCGGCCATCTCGACCGGATCGTCGCGGTCGCGCGCGAGCGCGGCGTGCCGATCGTCGAGGACGTGGCGCAGGCCAACGGCGGCACCTTCCGCGGGGAACCGCTCGGCTCCTTCGGCGACGTCGCCATCTTCAGCTTCCAGTACAACAAGGCGATCACCGCCGGCGAGGGCGGGCTGGTGGCGTGCGACGACACGGCGCTGTACCGCCGCGCCTTCGCGCTGCACGACCTCGGCTATCCCCGCGACGACGATGGCCGGCTCGACACCGATGACGCCTCGGCCCAAGGGTGGGGCATGGGCGCGCGCATGAGCGAGCCGACCGCCGCCGTGCTCACCGTCCAGGAGACGAAGCTCGACGCGCTCGTGGAGCGCCTTCGTGCGCTGCACGCCCGGCTCGCCGGCGGCCTCGCCTCGCTCTCGTCGGCGACGCTCCGGGCGACGGCGGACCCGGCCGGAGGCAACGGCTCCTTCGTGATCGTCACCTGGCCCGACGCGGCGTCGTGCCGCGAGATCGTCGCGCGCACCCGCCGCGCCGGCGTCCGCCCCGGCCCGGACGGCCTCAACAACGTCGCCTTCGAGGACTGGGGGCTCCACCTCTACCACCACAACGTCGGCCTCGTCGAGAAGCGCGGCACGAGCACGCGCGGCTACCCCTGGACCGATCCGGCGAACGCCTTCGCGCGCGGCTACGCCTACGGACGGGGCAGCCTCCCGCGCGCCGACGACCTCTTCGCGCGCTCGAGCCTCCTGGCCGTGCCGCCGAGCCTCACGGAGGATCAGGCCGATACCGTCGTCGAGGCCTTCGCGGAGGCGGCGCGAAGCCTCGGGTCGGCGTGAGCGCCGGCGCGGCGGGTGGTGGGGGAGGGCGCGAGGCGCTCCAGGCCGACATGGCCGCGCAAGGCGAGGCGATCCGCGCGCTCGCACGCCAGGAGACCCTCGGGCGCGACGTCGCCGAGCTCGCCGCGGCCGTCGCGCAGGACGGTCAGGTGCTGCTCAGCGGCATGGGGGCGTCGCTGTACGCCGCCGAGGTCGTCGCCGCGGCGTGGCGCGGCGACGGCGTCCAGGCCTGGACGCTGCCCGCCTCGGAGCTCGCCCATCACGTGCCGCGCACGTGGGGTGGACCGCTCGTGCTCGTCTCGCAGTCGGGCGCGTCGGCCGAGGTGGTGCGGGTCGCGCAGACGCTGCGCGGCCGCGCCTCGCCGTGGTGCCTGACGCTGAACCCGGGGTTCGACCTGGCGGGCGTGCGCCCGCTCGTCGTGCCCGGAGGCCTCGAGCGCGGGTACGCCGCCACACGCTCCTTCACGACGACGCTCGCGACGCTCGCGCTGGTGCGCGCGCAGACGCTCGGCGCCGACGTCGATCTCGAGGCCGCCGCGACGGCGGTCGC
>SKWV01000054.1 GCA_007128755.1 Trueperaceae bacterium | reverse complement strand
CGTCGATGCGCTGGAAGCGGGCCTGGAGGAGGCGATGGACGGCCGCTCCATCGAGGAAGTCGCGGCTTGGCGCGATGGAGCGCTGGTCGACCTCATCAAGCTCCTCGGGAGGTGAGGCCCGCGCTGCCATCACGCTGCGATCACGCCCGGATCGCTAGGCTCGCCGCCGTTGGTGTTCGCCCATAGGGATCACACCACGACGGAGGCCGCCATGCTCAGACCGCGCTTCATCCACACTCGCCGCTGGAACTGGATCGCCATCGTCGCGCTCCTCGCCGCGGGCGCCGCCATGGCCCAGGCCGAGCGTCCGCCGGGTCTGGTCGAGACCGCCCATCCGTCGGAAGCCGATCCCGGCATGCCGTTCTATGCACGCATCGACGGCCATGGGCTCGACGGGCACCTGTGGCACGACGACGAGTACGCCGTCATCGTCTTCTACCGGGGACCTGCCGGGATCCGGGCGGACTTCAACCTCCTCACCATGTTCGACGTGCCGGCGGCGTTCGGCGTCGAGGCGCACGTGGCAGGTACGAACACGTGGCACGAGGGGCCTGGCAACGGATCGCCGTTCGAAGCGAAGGCGCACGGGATCGGACCCGTGCCGGTCTGGTTCGTCCCGATCGCACCGCTGCAGGCGCTGATCGCAGGCGGCAGCCTCACGATGCCTGATCTGGAGGGTATCTCGGGCGTCCTCGTCGGCCACGCCGACACCTTCGAGGAGACGCTCCACCCCCACGCCTTGCCGCCCGAGATGGGCGGGGGCGGTCATCCCGACCCGGGCCTGACGCTCGAGGCGTCCGGCACGCTCGACGACGGCAGGAGCTTCGCGGTGGTGTTGACCGGCGAGGAGACGATGCACGGCTGGCACCGCACCACCACACGACGCTTCGAGTGACGGAGCGGACGACCGAGACGCCGTCTAGCTAGGCGCCGGCCGTGGATGCCGTAGAGTCCGACGAACATGTCGGATATCGCGCGGCTCCTCGGCCGGCCCCATGCGGTGGTCGACGGCACGGTCCACGACGTACCGGCCGTCAAGAGCGGTGCGCTGTGGGCTTTCCTGGTGCGCCAGGCGGGCTGGGTCGATCGCGCCCGGCTGACGTTCCTGCTGTGGCCCGACTCCGAGCAGCATCGTGCCAATGCGAACCTGAGGCAACTCCTGCGTACGCTGGCGGGCTCCCCGTGGGGACGCCGCCTCGAACGCGATCGGCACCGTGTACGGCTCGTCGTCACGAGCGACGCTGCCGACTTCGCCTCGGGAGGGAGCCTGGAGCGCCCGCTCGCGGCGGTGAAGGCGTACCGCGGCCGCTTCCTCGATTCGTTCCACGTCGACGACGCGCCCGAGTTCATGGCGTGGGCGCATACGGAGCGCGCCGCGCTCCACGAACGCTGGCGCTCGCTCGCGCTCGCGGCGATCGACGCCGCCATCGCGTCTCACGCGGGCGACCAGGCGTCGGAGCTCGCGCGGCGCCTGCTGCGCGACGACCCGTGCGACGAGCCTGCGGCACAGGGGGCGATACGAGCGAGTCTCGCGAGCGGCGACACGACCGGTGCGCTCCGCACCTATCGAGCCCTCGCTAGCGCGCTGCGCGACGAGCTGGGGGCAGAGCCATCTCCCGCCACGCAGGAACTCGCCGGTGGTCTCGTGCTCGCTCCGGTGCGTACGGCACCCGCGGTCGTCGAGGAGCCCGCCAGCGAACCGGTGCCCACGGAACGGGTCGCGCGGCGATTCGTCGGTCGAGAGAGCGAGCTGAACGAGCTGACCCACCTGCTCTGGCGGCCGGAGGTGCGCCTGGTGTCGATCGTGGCGCCCGGCGGGATGGGCAAGACGTGGCTCGCACAGCAGCTGGCTGCGCGGCTGGCCGCGTCGTACGCGGACGGCGTCGCCATCGCGCACCTCGACGACGTCGAGGGACCGCTCGGCCTCCTGCATGCGGTCGCCCACTCGCTGGGAGTGCGTCTAGCCCCCGATGCCGACGGGCGGCGCCAGCTCCTCGCGGCCCTGGCGGAGCGCGATCTGCTCCTCGTGCTGGACGGCTTCGAGCGGCACGTCGCGGAGCACGCCTTCATGAGTACGCTCCTGGCGCACTGCCCACGCATCAGCCTGCTGATCACGTCGCGGCGCCGCCTCCGGCACAGCGACGAGCACGTGTTCGAGCTCGATGGCCTCGCACTGAGCGCGACCGCGAGCGTCGACGGCCTGAGCGACGCCGCGCGCATCTTCGTGCGCGCCGCCGGCCGCGTCGCCGGGCCGGCGCGCGCGGAGCAACTCGATCCCGCGCAGGTCGAGGCCGTCGCGGTCGCCGTCGGCGGCTCGCCGCTGGCGCTCGAGCTGTGCGCCGCCTGGATCGGCGTGGCGCCGCTCGAGCGGATCCTGGAGCGCGTCACGTCGTCGTGGGAACCGCTGCGAGGCGACGACGTCGATCGACCCGTCAAGCACCGCGACCTCCACGACCTGCTGTCGGCCACGTGGGCCTCCGTCGACGCCGCAGACCAGAGGGTCTGGGCACGGCTGGCGGTGCTCCGCGGCTCCTTCGATCTCGAGACCGCGATGCACGTGGCCGCGTGCGGTTGGAGCGGCATCGGGCGGCTCACACGGGCGTCGCTGCTCCGCACTCGCGGCGACCGCCTCGAGATGCACGCGCTCGTCGCTCGTCTCGGCCGCGAGCAGGCCGCACGCTCCGGCGACGACGCCCGCTCGCTGCGCGCGCTCGGCGAGCTGTTCGTTTCCCGCTTCGCCGCCCCGGTGTCGGGGCGTGGCGCCCCCCACGAACTGGTCGCCGATGACCTCGCCAACCTGAGCGCCGCCTGGCGCCACGCGATCCTGGCGCACGACTTCGAGCGGCTCGCGAGGCTGGCTGTCGGCGTGCAACGCGCGTTCCAAGGGGCCGGTCGGTCGATCGACGCCGCCGCGCTCTGCGGCGAGGCGGTCGCCGTCCTCGAGGTGGAGGCGGGACCGTGGCGCGACGTGGCGCTCGCCCGCGTGATCATGGCGGCGTCGGGGCATGGGGCCGTCATGCGGGAGCGTGTCGCGCGCGCCAGCGCACTCGCCGAGGCCGCGGACGACGACGTCGCGCGCGCGCTCGTCCATGCCTGGCACTGCTGGACGCTCCCGGTGCCCGAAGGACGGGCGCACTACGAACGGAGCATGGCCTTGTTCGCCGGGATGGGAGACGACGCCGGCGTCATCGCCACCTGTCGCGCGTACGCCAGCCGCCTCACGATCAACGGGTTCTACGACCAGGCGCCCGCGCTGCTCGACGAAGCCCGCCGCCGGGCCGTCGCCATCGGCTCCCTCCTCTCCCTCGCGCTCATCGACGATGACCGGGCGATCAACGCGTTCTTCCGGGGCGATCTCGAGCAGGCCGAGACGCTCATGGCCGCGTGCCGCGACCAGTTCGAGGCCTTGGGTGCCCGGCGACAAGCGGCGAACAGCCTCCAGACCCTCGCCTGGATGGCGCGCGCGCGCCGCGACCTGCAGCGCGCCGCCGAGCTCTGCGAGGCGTTCGTGGAGGCGCAGGTCGAGATGGGCGTCGGCGACGGTCTCGACGTCCTGATCGTCCGCCTGCTCACGAGCTGGACGCTGGGGCGGTACGACGAGGCGTGGCGCCACGGGCACGACCTGCTCGAGCGCTACGGCGAATCCGCAGTGGCGTCGCTCGTCACGGACTTCACGTCCGTCTGGCTCGCGCGCATCGCGTTGCGCCGCGGCGACCCGGCCGCGTCGCGGCGCCTCTTGAGCACGGCGATGCGCCCGGGCCTCGAGCGCGAGCGTCCACGGCTCGTGCTCGACGCTGCCGTGGTGGCGGCGGAGTACGCGGCCGTGAGCGGCGCGTTGCCCGCGGCCAGCGAGCTCCTTCGCGTCGCGTGGACGCACCCGGCGATGGATCCCGAGTCCCGCGCGGAGGCTTCGGAACTCGCCGCGCGCCTGCGGGTCGAGCTCGGCGACGGCCTGGATCGCCCGGCGGATCGCGGCGGGCATGCTGCCGCCGACGTCATGCGCCGGATCCACGCTTCGATCGGCGCCACCTGATGAACGCACCCGCACGGCCAGGAGCGCCGTGCATCGCTGCACGGCGCTCCTCGAGCATGGATTCCGTTCGAGACCCCCGGAGCGAGCTCCCTCCGGGCGATGGGTCGATCAAGCCTCGGCTTCGGCCTCCGCCTTGGCCTTCGTCTTGGACTTCGGCTCGCCGCGCGCCGCGCGGGCGATGGCCCGGTCGGCTTCCTGCCGGCCGACGTCGGTCTTGAGCCGCGCCGCCTTGCCGCGCAGGTCGCGCAGGTAGTACAGCTTGGAGCGGCGGCTGCGTCCGCGCCGCACGATGGTGATGGAGTCGATGAGCGGAGAGGAGAGCGGGAAGACCCGCTCGACGCCCTCGCCCGACGACACCTTGCGGACCGTGATGGCGGAGCGCGCGCCGCGACCGTTGTTCCGGGCGATCACGACGCCCTCGAACGCCTGGATCCGCGTGCGGGTGCCCTCCGAGACCTTGTAATCGACACGGATGGTGTCGCCGGTCTCGAAGACGGGGTGGTCGTCGCGGATGTAGGGCTGCTCGATGGAGCGCATGATCGCGCCTTTGTTGTACTTCATGATCGATTCTCCTGGTGGTCCGGCGACGATGCGGCGGACGGACGTGCGGAAGGGTCGCGTCGGGCACACCTGCGTACGTCTAGCCTGAGAAGTGTAGCGCATCCCGACACGTCACCGCAAGCAGCCGCGACCACGGGATCACGCGCGACCCGTGGACCGACCGGCGGAGGCTGAGCGCATCCTACCGCTCACGCGCCGCCGAACGGTGGCAGGGGCCGGCGACGGGTCGCCCCGT
>SKWV01000069.1 GCA_007128755.1 Trueperaceae bacterium | reverse complement strand
CCGCGGCATCCCGCGGCAGGGATACGAGGTGCAAGACGACGTCGGCACGACGATCGGCACGGTCACGTCGGGCACGCTCTCGCCGCTCACGCGTGAGGCCATCGCCATGGCGTGGGTCGCGGCCGACATGGCCGAGGAGGGTACGTCCGTCGCCGTGGTCATCCGCGGCCAAGCCGTGCCGGCAACGGTCACCACGCCCCCGTTCTACACGCCCTGACCCAGGTACGCTTCACCACGAGGAGATCCCGATGGACACCCCCGACACCCTCCACTACACCCGTTCCCACGAGTGGGTCACCAAACCCGAGAACGGCATCGTCACCGTCGGCATCACGGACTTCGCGCAGGATCAGCTCGGGGACGTCGTCTTCGTCGAGTTGCCCAGCGTCGGAGCGAGGTTCGACGCCGGGAGCCCCGCCGCCGTGATCGAGTCGGTCAAGACCGCGTCCGACATCTACGCCCCGCTCGCGGGTGAGATCACCGCCGTGAACGACGCACTCGACGCCGAGCCGGAGGCGATCAACAGCAGCCCGTACGAGAACGGCTGGCTGTTCAAGATCCGCGTCGCCGACCCGGCCGGGTGGGAAGAGCTCCTCGACGCCGGTGCGTACGAGGCAGTAGCCCAGGAGGACTGAACCGTGCCGTACGTACCGCACACGAACGACGACGTCGAGCGTGCGCTCGCGGCGATCGACGTCGCGTCGCTCGATGCGCTCTTCGACGACGTGCCGCATTCGCTGCTCGACCCGCGCATCGAGCTCCCCGACCCCCTCGACGAGGTCGCCCTGCTTCGTCACGCCGACGCGCTCGCGGCCCGGAACCACACGGCGGGCCCGATGTTCCTCGGCGGCGGCGTCCGCCAGCACTTCATCCCCTCGGTCACGCCTCGGCTCGCCATGCAGAGCGAGTTCGTGACCGCCTACACGCCCTATCAGCCCGAGGTGTCGCAGGGCGTGCTGCAGTCCACCTTCGAGTTCCAGACGATGATGAGCGAGCTCACCGGGCTGCCGGTGTCGAACGCGTCGATGTACGACGGCGCGTCGTCGGTGGCCGAAGCCGCGCTCCTCGCGGTGAGGCAGACGGGACGCGAGACGGTGATCGTCTCGCGAGGCGTCCACCCCGAGAGCCGCGAGGTGCTGCAGACGTACCTGTGGCCGCTCGGCATCGACATCGCGGTCGTCGACCTCGAGGACCTGGTCACGCCCACGCCCAGCGTCGGCGACAACGTCGCCTGCGTGATCGCGCAGACGCCCAACTTCCTGGGCGCGCTCGAGCCGATGCCGGCCCTGAGCGAGGCGGCGCACGCGGCCGGAGCGCTCTTCGTCGCGGTCGTCGACCCGTTGTCGCTGGCCGTGCTCGCGAGCCCCGGCGCCTACGGCGCCGACATCGCCGTCGGCGACGGCCAGGTGATCGGCAACCCGATGCAGTACGGCGGTCCGAGCTTCGGCTTCATGGTCGTGACCGAGGCGCTCATCCGGCAGCTGCCCGGCCGCCTCGTCGGTCAGACGGTCGACGTCGACGGTCGACGAGCGTTCGTGCTCACGCTGCAGGCCCGCGAGCAGCACATCCGCCGCTCGAAGGCGAAGTCGAACATCTGCTCCAACCACCAGCTCGCGGCGCTCATGGCGACGATCAACCTCGCCGCCCTCGGGCCGCACGGCCTGCGCGAGATGGCCGAGGGCAGCGTGCGCTGGGCGCACCGCCTCGCCGACACGCTGGAGGCCGCCGGCGCCGACGTCGTGCGCGGCGCTCGGTTCTTCAACGAGTTCGTCGTGCGCGTCGACCGGGAACCGCGCGAGGTCCGGCATGCCCTGGCGCTCCGCGGCATCCGCGCGGGCGTCGGCGTGCCGGCTGATTATGGGCTCGGCCACGCCATCACGCTGGCGACCACCGAGCTCACGCGACAGGACGACGTCGACGCCTTGGTGAGCGCGTTCACGGCCCTCGGCCTGGCCGGCGGCCAGACGGTCGGGGCGAGCGCATGAGCGCCACGAGCAGCTCCCCCCTGCCGAGCGTCGCGGCCTCCGACCGGTTCCGGTCGGACACGTTCCCGCTCATCTTCGAACGCTCGTCGCCCGGCCGCCGCGCCGCGCGTCCGCCCGTCACCGAGGGTGACGACATGGCCTCGCTGCTCGGCGCCGAGCACCTGCGGGCCGAGCCGCCGCGGCTCCCCGAGGTCGCCGAGCTCGACCTGGTGCGCCACTACACGCAGCTGGCTCACCGTCAGTTCTCGATCGACGGCAACGTCTACCCGCTCGGGTCGTGCACCATGAAGTACAACCCCAAGCTCCATGAAGACGTCGCCGAGCGCTTCCTCGACCTCCACCCCTACCAGGACGAAGACAGCGTCCAGGGGATCCTGGAGCTGCTGTGTGAGCTGCAGACCGATCTCGAGGAGCTCACCGGCATGGACGAGGTGAGCCTCCAGCCCGCCGCGGGCGCCCACGGGGAGCTCGCCGGGATCCTGATGATCCGCGCGTTCCACATGGCCAACGGCGAAGGCGAGCAGCGTCGGGTCGTCATCTGTCCCGACGGCGCGCACGGCACCAATCCCGCCACCGCCGCGATGGCCGGCTACGACGTCGTCGAGGTGCCGACGGGACCCGACGGCGAGGTCGACGTCGAGGCCTTCCAGGCCGCGCTCGGTCCGCACGTCGCGGCGGTCATGCTCACCAACCCGAACACGCTCGGCATCTTCGAGACCCGCATCGAGGAGATCGCGGAGCGGGCGCACGAGGTCGGGGCGCAGCTCTACTACGACGGCGCCAACCTCAACGCGATCGTCGGCCGGGCACGCCCCGGCGACATGGGCTTCGACGTCGTCCACCTCAACCTGCACAAGACCTTCACGACGCCGCACGGCGGCGGCGGACCGGGGACCGGCCCGGTGGGCGTCAAGTCGCACCTGGCGCCGTACCTGCCGGCACCGCGCATCCTGCAGGAGGGCGAGCGCTTCGTCGTCGAGGGCGAGCGCGCCTCCTCGATCGGCCGCATGCGCTCGTTCTACGGCAACGTCGGGAACCTGGTGCGCGCATGGGCCTACATCCGCCGGCTCGGCCTCGAGGGCCTGAAGCGCGTGAGCACGATCGCGGTGCTCAACGCCAACTACCTGCGTGTGCGCATGCGCGAGGCCGGGTACGAGATCGCGTTCGATCGCGTGAACATGCACGAGTTCGTCGCGCGCCCTCCCGCCGGCATCCGGACCCTCGACATCGCCAAGGCGATGCTCGACTACGGCGTCCACCCGATGACCGTCTACTTCCCGCTCGTGGTGCGCGAGGCCATGATGGTCGAGCCGACCGAGACGGAGTCGCTCGAGACGCTCGATGCCTACGCGGCGGTGCTGGCCGAGGTGCTCGAGACCGCCCAACGTGATCCGGCAGCGCTGGCCGAGGCGCCGCGGCTCACGCCCGTGCGCCGGCTCGACGAGGTCGCGGCGGCGCGCAGGCCCGTGCTGCGCTACGCGTTCGTCGACGCCGCCGACTGAGTTCCGCACCAAGACGAGGCACGTGCCGTTCGTGGCACGTGCCTCGTTTCCATGTGTGGCGGAAGGCCCTTCGCCGCGACGACCGCGACGGAGTCGCGCTCAGCTGCAGCCGGTCGCGCCTTCGGCGTCGGGCGCCGCCCTGCTGTCGGTGCGGAAGCTGCTGCCACACCCGCAGGCGCTCGTGGCGTTGGGGTTCGTCATGGAGAAGCCGCCGCCCATCATGTTCTCGACGTAATCGACCTCGCTGCCGCGGAGGAGGTCCCACGAGCGCTGGTCGACGACCACCTGCACGCCCCGATCCACGAAGACGCGATCGCCGTCGAGCCGCTTGTCGTCGATCGACATGCCGTAGGAGTAGCCGCTACACCCACCGGACTTGACGAACACGCGGATCGCCGCCTGATCGGAGGCTTGCTGGCGGATGAGTTCACTGGCCTTGGCCGCACCGGCCTCGCTGAACGTGATGCGCTCCATCGGCTCGGCGACGCTGCGAGCGTCGATCGGGTTGGGTGTGCTCACGGTCTGGTCCATCTCCAGGAGCATACCTGACCGGAGCGCTTGGGTACGTGCGCCGGCGCTCCGGTCCCAGGCCGTTCGTGCGGCTCAGCGCCGCTCGCTGCCGGTCGGCTTGTCGTAGCGCCCGACGCGGTGACGGGCGCGCTCCGCCTCGATGCCCTCGGGCGTGAACGGCTCGGCGCGCTCGTCGAAGCCGGTCCAGCCGGCGTCGCGCCAGGTCTTCACGCGCTCCTCGATGTCGATGCTCCCGTGCGCGAGCATGATCTCCTCGGCGCGGGCGACGGCCGGCTGCGTCGTCTCGACCACCAGCAGCGTGCCACCGCGGCGTACGCCCTCGGCGTACTCACCAGCGCGCTCCTCGGGCACACCCGCGTTGACCAGCGCTCCCGTGATGCCGCCGGCCGCGGCGCCGATCCCGGCGCCGACGAGGCCGGAGACGAGCGGCCCCGCCGCGAGCGCGGGCCCCACGCCGGGGATCGCCAGCAGCCCGAGTCCCATGAGGACGCCGCCGACGCCGCCGATGGCCGCGCCGATGCCGCCGGCGACCGCGGCGCCCTCACCGGCGTCCATGGTGCGCGTACCGGTCGGTTCGGCCGTACCCGTACCGGTCGGGTCGGCGTCCACCACGTCGTCGTGGCGGCTCTGCTCGAGGTAGGAGTCGTACTCGCCGGCCACGTTGCTCGAGACCATACTGATGTGGGCGCGGTCGTAGCCCTCGGAGATGAGCGCGTCGAGCGCGCGCTCGGCGTCCGGTAGCGTCTCGAAGAGCGCCACCACCGTGGCCGCGTCGTCCGCACGGACGCGCTCGGCCGGGATCGTCGTCGGGTCGTTCCTGTCGTT
>SKWV01000359.1 GCA_007128755.1 Trueperaceae bacterium | reverse complement strand
GTCGGCTCGACACCCTGGGCGAGCGCGAGGCCTTCGGCGAGATGGCGCTGCTCGACCCCGAGCCGCGCGTCGCCTCGGTGACCGCGATCGACGCGACGCGGCTGCTGCGGCTGCCGCAGGCGCCCTTCCACGAGCTGCTCCACGACCGGCCCGAGATCGCCATCGGCATCATGCGGGTGTTGACGCAGCGGTTGCGGGATCGGGTCAGGGATCTGGCGGCGGTTGGTGCCGGGCCCCCCACGCCGTCGGCTCGAGGTGTCGTCACGAACGATCTTGAAGTGTGATCCTCTTCACTGTGCTACTATTCGCGCCAGCAAGGGACAAACGCCCCGGTCATCGACCTCGGGCTTCACGTTGGAGGCGACATGGCTCGGAACCGAAGGATCGCCGCTTTTTTGCTTTCAGCTAGCCTGGTGCTCGTGGTGGCAGCCTGTTCTGGGCCGCTGTCGGTCAGTCACGACGCGGCTGGTTCAGAATCGGTGTCGCAACTATTGAGTTCGAGCCTGCGACTCGCCAGCGGCTCCGTCAGGGTCGAGGGCTACCTGCGCGGCGTGAGTGGCGACGACGTCAACATCCAGGGCATCACCAAGGGCGGGTACCCCGTGCAATGCACGAAGCCTCAGGGGAACACGGCGCCCCGGGGTCAGTTCAAGGTGAGCGACGGCACCGCGGACGAGACCGTGCCTCTGAAGCGGGGCGCCGTCAAGTTCGGTGACAAGAAGAACGAAGAAGACTTCCTGATGACCGAAGATCGGGATCCGGTCACTGGCGAAGTGATCTACGGCGATCCGAGCGACGCCTGCCCTCAGGGCCCAGACATAGAGGGACACTGGGTCGGCACGTTCGTCGACGAAGATGGCAGACCGACGGACACCCCGCCCTGGCTGGTCACGAGGGTCTTCGTGCGCTGGACACAAGATGGCGGCACCACGTGGTTCCCGTACTCGTGGACATGTGACGAACCGACACCGACCAAAGACATTAGTGACTGCTCAGCCGATACGGTAGATCCAGACGAAGTGAACCAAGCCTTTAGCAACGAGTAGTTCGCCAGCACCACCGCCAACACTCTCGCCCTCGTCGTCGTCGGGATCAACCGGCTCCGACGAGGGCGAAGTCGTTTCCGGTCACGCCCTGCTCCCCCTCGCTCATCGCCGCGTCCAGGTCCGCCCCGCTCAGGAGAGTGCGCAGGTCCGTCAGGAGCGGTTCGGCACGGAGCGCGATCTCGGAGTTGTACGCCGGATGCGTGAGGATGAAGCCGAGCCGCCGAGCCGCCTCGACCAATCGCCCCGCACGTCGGTCGAGCACCGCCAAGCCGCAGACCGCCGCCAGCGCCATCGGAAGCGCCCCGATGTCCAGCGCCCCGCGCAGCGCCGCGCGGTACCCGTCGCTCGCCTCATCGTCGCGATCTAGGCCGACGGAGACGTGGGCCAGTCCGACGAGGATGTCGTAGACGACCGGCCTGGCATCGAGCTCCTGCGCGATCTCGAGCGCCTCTCGCAGGTAGCCCGCCGCTTCCGCGTACTCCCCGAGGTTCTCGGAGGCCTGCCCGAGGTTCCCGAGGAACATGCCGACGCGCTCTCGGTCGCCCCGCTCCCGCGCGACGGCGAGGGCACGCTCGAAATAGCCCTTCGCGGCGGTGAAGTCCGAACGGATGAACGCTACGATGCCGAGATTGTTGAGGACGGCCGTAACGCCGTCGAGATTCCCGGCTCCCTCGTGCAACTCGTGCGCGGCCTCAAGACGCTCGATCGCCCGATCGGTCTGCCCCAGATGCGCGGAGAGGATGCCGAGGCTCTCCATGACGGTGGCCAACTCGGTCCCCTCGTGGCCGGCTTCGATCGTCGACAGGGCCTCCTCGAGGTAGCGCTCCGCCTGTCGGAGGTTCCCTTGTTGCTGTTCGATCCGCGCCAGGATGATGAGCGCACGCAAGGCCTCGTGAGCGTTCTCCGCCTGCCGGGCGAGCGCGAGCCCGGCGATGAGTCGCTCCTTCGCGACGGCGTACTCCCCCGTCCGCTCGAGCACGACACCGATGTGGACGAGCAGGCCGGAGCGACGAGATCCCCAAGCGAGCTCATCGGGAAGCAGCGCGAACGCGCGCTCGTAATGCGCCAACGCCTCCGGGAACGCCCCGAGCTTGAGCGACGCGCTCCCCGCCACCGAGAGGTAGCGCACCGCCTTCTCGAGCAGGTCCGGATCCTCACTCCCTTCGGCGGCTCGACCGAAGTGATGGGCGAGCACGGGGGCCAGCTCGCGCTCAGGGTCGTCGGCCGCTCGCTCGTACCACTCCGCAAGCGTCTGATGCACCTGCCGACGCTGCGAGAAGAGCAGGGTCTGGTAGACGATCTCGTGCGTGATGATGTGACGGAACAAGTAGCTCATCTCGGGCTCCATCGCCTCGGCCATCACGAAACCACGTCGCGTGAGCTCGCGCAGCAGCGACGGCTTCAGCGAGCGCTCGGCCCAGCCCAGGCGCCCGAGCGTGTCCCGGAGCGGCGTCATCATGAACAGCCGCCCGATCACCGAGGCCACCTTGAGGACGAGCTGTCGATCCGCCGGGAGCCGATCCAAGCGGGAGAGGATCAGGCCCTGCAGCGTGTCCGGCAGGGAGAACTGTCCGCGCTCGAGCTCCGGGCTCACACGGCACGCGACTGGGCCGTCGGAGGTGTCGACCGAGAGCAAGCCCTGGTCCTGCAGGGTCTGGACGAGTTCCTCGGCGATGAACGGGTTCCCGTTCGCGCGATCACGCACCAGCGCCGCGACGACCTTCGGGACATCCTCTCGCTGCAAGCCGAGCCTCGCCGCCACGAGCGCCACGAGATCGTCCGGATCGAGCGCGCCGAGCTGGACGACCTGACTCGTCGGCAGCGCGTGGAGCGCTCGCGCGGCACCCTCGCCGACGTGGTGATCCTCGAGCGGCCGGTGCACCATGACCAGCCAAAGAGGCGCACCACCGGCGAGCAGCGTGCGGGCGGTGCGCTCGGCGAACTCCCACGAGAGGCTGTCGAGCCAGTGCGCGTCCTCGAGGATGATTGCGAGCGGGCCCTGGAGCGTGGCCTGCTCGAGTAGCTTCACGAGCAGGACGCCGAGCGCCTCCTGACGAGCGGAGGGCTCGAGGGCCGACGACGCGGGGGTCTCGGCTAGTCGGATCGGCAGGAGGTCGTTCAGGAGCGGAAGGTGATCGGCCAACTCGGGAACGGCCGCCGTGGCAACTTCGAGCACGTGCCGGCTGCGCTCCTCTTCCGGCTGGCCGTCTTCGAGCCCCATCAGGCTCGAGAAGACGTCGCGCCACACGCGATACGGTAGCTGCTGCGCGCCACTCTGGCCCGCGCCGACGAGGACGGTCGCGCCTCGGGCGCGCGTCCGCTGCGCGAGCGCACGGACGAGGCGCGTCTTGCCGATCCCGGCTTCTCCTTCGAGGAACGAGACCCGGCCGGCGCCGGCCTCGACCTCGGCGAACACGCCCTCGAGCGCGGCGAGATCCTGCTGGCGGCCGATCAGTGGCCCATCGGCCGATCGGTCGCCACCGTCGTCGTCGTTCGTGATGCGACCGGCGGGGCTGAAGATCGCGACGCCTTCCTGCTTCCCCTTGACCATGATGGTGCCGAGCGACGTGAAGGCGAAGGTCTTGCCCGCGCGCCTCGCGATCTCCTCGTCACACAGGATCTGCCCCGGCGCGGCCTTGCCCATCAGACGCGCCGACAGGTTCGTCTTCGCACCCAGCACGCCGTACGTCCGCCGCGTGGCGCTGCCGTAGGCACCCGCGTACATCTGCCCGTGCGTGACGCCGATGCGGAGGTCCTGGACGAACTCCAGGTCCGGAGCCGACGCCTGGATCTCCAGCGCGACCGCCACCGCCCGCGCGGCGTCGTCGTCGTGCGCGACGGGCGCACCGAAGGACGCGTAGAGGTAGGAGCTCCCCTTGTCGCCGATGGTCAGCTGGATCAACGAGCCTTCGTAGGCGGCGATCCGCGCCTGCACCCAGCGGACGAAGCGGTCGAGCTTCGCGCCCGCTTCGTCGTCGCCGTCGTAATCGATGCCGTGGAACGACAGGAAGAGCGCGGCGGCAGGCCGGAAGTCGGCCAGGAAGGCACCCAGGCCTTGGCGGAGTCGTTCATAGACACCGGGGAGCACCCACGAGGCGAGGTCGTGTTCCGGGATCGTGCCGTCGGCCAGCTGGGGCCACGGCCGCGCCGGTGCGGCCCGACCGAGGCCATCGACCACGGCGAAGGAGCGACCGTCGCCGGACCGCCACTCCCTCACCGACACGGTCTCCGTCGACCTCGCCACCGCCTCGGAGACGACCACCTCGCCCGACTCCGTCAGCCGTTCGGCTTCGGCGAGCAGGTCGAGCGTGTCGCCGGCCACGGCGTCGATGAGCTGGATGTCGGGATCGCCGACGAGGAAGCGGCGAACCGGACCGACCACGACGGCGGTCTTGACCCGAAGGCTCGCCGTCTCGCCGCCCGCCAACGCGATGGTCGCGAAGGCTTGCATCGCCTCCTGCATCGCCAGGCTCGCCGCCGTGGCGCGGAGTCCGTCGTCGTCGCCGTCGAACCAGCAGGTGATGGCGTCGCCGCTGAAGCCGATGACGGCGCCGCGGTACGCGTCGACCTGGTGGATCAGGGCGCCGAACACCAGGCCGAGCTGGCGCGTGAGCTCCTCGGCGCCGCGATGTGGGCCGTAGGCGCGCGTGAGGGCTTCGGTCATGGGCGTGAAGCCCGAGAGATCGGCGAAGAGGGCGGCCCCGGTCGTGCGATCGGGCAACGCTTCGCCTCGCGTCATCGCTTGACGCCGGTCCTCCGGGATGTACGCGCTCAGACCTTCCATCCCACTGCCTCCGAGGGCTCCCTCGCCGAGGGTCGAGC
>SKWV01000016.1 GCA_007128755.1 Trueperaceae bacterium | reverse complement strand
CGGCGCCGCGCGCGCCTCGTCGCGGCTCCGCTGCCGCGCCGCATCGCGGCGCACGCGCGCCTCGATGCGCGCCGTGGCGGTCTCGAGCGACGCCCAGAGCAGGGCCCCGCCGATGAAGAGCTGACCCGCGAGCATGAGCAGGTTGATGGGCCCGAACACGCCGTCGATGAGCATGCTCGCGACGCGGCCCGCGGAGGCGCCGAGCCAGAGGATGCCGATCGTGCGCAGGAGGGGCGCGGTGCGCGGCCGCAGCGGCACCGCCCACAGCATCAGGACCGCCATGGTGAGGTGCAACGCGCCGTACATCGAGCGGACCTCGGAGAGGCCGCGCGGCGCCACCATCTCGAGTCCGAGCAGGCGCACCGCGGCGTGGGGGTTGAGGAGACCGACGAGCCCGAGGACCAGCGCCAGGCCCGCAGCGACGTAGGCGAGTTGCGTCCTGAGCGTCATCGTGTCGGCATGCTATCACCGCGCGCCAGCGTCTTCAGGTTGTCGCGGTGGATGACCTCGTCGAAGTCCTTCGCGCCCAGGACCTCGGCGATGCGATCGGTGCGGAGCCCCCGGATCCGCGCCAGCGCGTCGCTGCCGTAGTTGGTCAGGCCACGCGCCACCACGGCACCCTCGAACACGACGTCGATGGCATCACCGAACTCGAAGTCGCCGTCGACCGCGACCACGCCCGAGGGCAGGAGGCTCGTGCCGCGCGCCAGCGCGTCGCGCGCGCCGGCGTCGATCGCCACCCGCCCGCGGGGGGCCTGCTCCGCGATCCACGCCTTGCGGGCGGCGGTCCGCGGCTTGGCGAGGAACCGCGTGCCCTGCACCTCGCCGCGCGCCAGCGCCTCGAGCGCCGAGCCGCCTCGCCCGATGACGAGCGTCTCGATGCCGGCACGGGTCGCGATGCGGGCGGCGCGCAGCTTGGTGGCCATGCCGCCGGTCCCGCGCGTCGTCCCCGGGCGGTCCTGGGGCTCGACCACGCTCTCGGCGTCGAGCACCACCGCCACGGGACGCGCTCCGGGTGAGCGGCGAGGATCGGCCTCGTACAGGCCCGCGACGTCGGTCACGATCACCAGCGCGTCGGCGTCGACCAGGTAGGCCGTCCAGGCGGAGAGCGTGTCGTTGTCGCCCACCCGCAGCTCGGCCGTGGCCACGCTGTCGTTCTCGTTCACCACCGGCACGACGCCCAAGCGCAGCGTGGCCTCGAGCGCGTGCTTGGCGTTCACGTAGCGCTCGCGGTCCTGCACGTCGGCCACGCTCAGCAGCAGCTGCGCCACGGCCCGTGGCGCGAGCGCCCGGTCCCACTCCAGCATCAGCAGGGCCTGACCGACCGCCGCGGCCGCCTGCTTCTCGGGCAGCGTCAGCGGCAGCGACAGGCCGAGGCGCTCGCGGCCGATGGCGCCGGCGCCGGACGAGACGATGACCGCCTGGCAGCCCTTGGCGGCACACAGCGTCTCGATGCCCCGAGCGAGCGCCCACATGGCGGGCCGGTGCAGGCGGCCGTGATCGTCGGTCAGGGAGCTGGTGCCGATCTTCACGACGATGCGGCGCCAGCGCTCGGGCAGCGGCGGAACCCTGTTGGGATCGGGAGGCGTGCTCACGCCCGCCATCCTAGCCGTCTAGGGCGTCTCAGGCACGTGCTAGACTCGCGCCCGCGCCGCGCCCTCGGGCGCGGTGGCCCCAGGAGGCTTCATGCGCGTCGCCATCGTTGGCGCTACCGGCGCCGTCGGCCAGGAGTTCCTCGCGCTGCTCGCGGAGAGGACCTTCCCGATCGCGACCCTGCGCCTGTTCGCCTCGCCCCGGTCGGCTGGTCTCAGACGCACCTTCGCCGGCGAGCGGCTGACCGTGGAACCCCTGCCCGACGACGGTGACCTCGGGGCCGACATCGTCTTCTCGTCGGCCGGTGGCAGCGTGTCCAAGGCCCATGCCTGGCGGTGGGCGGAGCACGGTGCGGTGGTCATCGACAACACCAGCGCGTGGCGCATGGACGATCGGGTACCGCTCGTCGTGCCCGAGATCAACCCCGAGGCGGCGCGCGGCCATCAGGGCATCATCGCGAACCCGAACTGCTCCACCATCATCGCGTTGATGGCGCTGGCGCCGCTCCACCGAGCCTTCGGCCTCACGCGCGCCACGGTGGCGACGTACCAGGCGGTGTCCGGGGCGGGTCAAGCCGGCATCGACGAGCTCGACCGGCAGTCGCGCGCGGCCCTGGCCGGCGAACACGTCACGGCCTCGGCGTTCCGACACCCGATCGCCTTCAACCTGTTCAGCCACGACAGCGAGGTGGGCGAGGACGGGTACAACGTCGAGGAGCGCAAGATGCTGCTCGAGTCGCGCAAGATCCTCGCGCTGCCCGGCCTGCGCCTCTCGGCCACGTGCGTCCGCATTCCGGTGTTCAGGGCGCACGCCGTCGCCGCGCACGCCGAGTTCGACCGCCCCGTGACGGAGGACGAGGCGAGGCAGGTGCTCGGCCGCGCCGACGGCGTCCGCCTCGTCGACGATCGCGCCTCCAACACCTTCCCCATGCCCACCCTCGCGAGCGGCCGCGACGAGGTGCTGGTCGGCCGCATCCGCGCCGACGCCTCGAGCCCCGGCGCCATCGCGCTGTTCGCGGCGGGTGACCAGATCCGCAAGGGCGCCGCGCTCAACGCGGTGCAGATCGCCGAATCCCTCGGCGCAGCGGCTCACTCGACGATGCGGCCACTGCGCCGGTAGACCTCGAGCGCCCCCCATTCGCGCACCGCCCGGTCGAGGTCGGCGAGGGTCGTGGCGACGTCCCAGTTCGCGCGCCAGTCGCGGAGGCCGTGAAGGCCGGTGGTGCGGTAGTCGACGGGGTACGGCAGCAGCGTCCACCCCGCGGTGCGGAAGGTGGCGAGCGCGCGTGGCATGTGCAGGGCGCTGGTGACGAGCAGCCAGGTCTCACCCGGGCCCGGCGGCACCTCGCGCAGCGCGACCAGGGCGTCCTCGTAGGTGCTGCGGGCGTCCCCCAGGTAGCGCACGGTCCGCCCCGCGAAGTGCGGACCGAACCACAGGCTGGCGTCGGCGGGGCTCGCCCGGAAGTCGCGCTCGAAGGCGTCGCCGAACACACCCGTCATGACCAGCGTGGCATCGGGGTAGCGCTGCGCGAGGGCCGCGGCGGCGGCGACGCGTTCGCCGGCGGCGTTCAGGGCGAGCTGGCCCCGCGCGGCCGTCACACGCCACTCGACCGCCCCGCCGAGCACGACGATCCCGTCGACGCGTGGTGGCAGCGCCGCGCGCTCCACGCTCGACTCGAGCGGCGCGGCGATCCACTCGGCCACGGGCAGCACCACCGCGGCGCCGAGCGCGAGCAGGAACAGCGTGAGCAGGCTGGCGGCGAGCGCGTGCCAGCGGACCCACAGCGCGACGAGTGCGAGCATCACGACGATCACCAGCAGGCTGCTCGGCTGGAGCAGGACCCACATGTACTCCTGCACACTGGCCTCCCGTGCCGGGCCACCCCCGGGCGTTCGACCAGTGTACGGGAGGGTCGGCGGCCGCTCGCGGAAGCCCGGTCGAAGGTGCGTGTGGGACGGTTCTCTGCTAAGGTGTGCCGAACGAGATGCTGGAGCGACCGCAGGACCCGGTTCCTGGTTCGTCGCTCGTGCCACCGAAGGAGACGACATGAAGCTCGCGATTGTCACGGATTCGACGTGCGACCTCCACGCCGACGAGCTCGCGCGCCTCGACGTGCGGAGCGTCCCGCTGTACGTCAACTTCAAGGGCACCACGTATCGCGACTGGGTCGACATCACGCCCAAGGACATCGTGGAGGGTGTGAAGGCGGGGGCCGATCTCCCGACCACCAGCCAACCGAGCCCTCAGGACTTCGAGGAGGCGTACAAGGCGGCCGTGGAGGCCGGCGCCGACCACATCCTGGTCATCACCATCAGCAGTGAGTTCTCGGGCACCTTCCAGTCGGCCAACATCGCCAAGGAGTCGAGCTCCGTCCCCGTGACGACGTACGACTCGCGCGCCGCCAGCATGGGCATCGGCAGCCTGGTCAGGATCGCCGCGGAGCTGCGTGACGAGGGCGCCGAGATCGACGCGATCGTGGCGGAGCTCGACCGCGTGCGCGCCACCCTGCTGGTCTTGTTCTCGGTCGATACGCTGGACTTCCTGCTCAAGGGCGGACGCGTCACCAGGGCCAGCGCGCTGCTCGGCGGGCTGCTCAACATCAAGCCGATCATCACCGTGACCGACGGCAAGATCGTGCCGTTCGGCAAGGTGCGCGGCACCAAGAAGGCGATCGCCGAGCTCGTCACGCAGTTCGCCGCGCACGCCGAGCGGCACGAGGGCACCATGGTCGTCGACTTCCTGCACTGCCAGGATCGTGAGGCCGCGGAGCGGCTCAAGCAGGCGATGGCGAGCGCCGGGGTGCCGTTCACGAGCGGCGACACGTACGAGATCGGGGCCGTGATCGCGGCCCACGTCGGCCCCGGCACGTTCGGCGCGTACGTGTACGTGCGGTAGCCGGTCGCGGCCTACGCCGCCTGGGCCCGTGCCCGAGCCGTCGGGCGCGGTGGAGCGCCCGCGACTAGCCTGCAGCGTGCATGCCACCGTGCGGAGCGCAGCGTTGGTCGGGGCCGAGGCGATCGAGGTGACGGTGGAGGCGAGCCTCTCCGGCGGCCTCCCGGCCATCCACGTGGTGGGGCTGCCCGACGCGGCCGTGCGCGAGGCCAAGGAGCGGGTGCGCAGCGCCCTCCGCGCGATCGGGGCGCCGCTGCCGGCGAGCCGCGTCGTCGTCAACTTGGCGCCCGCCGACGTCCGCAAGGAGGGACCGGCGCTCGACCTCCCGATCGCGCTCGCGCTGCTCGCGGCGCAGCGACGGATCCCCACGACTCGGCTGTCGCGGACGATGG
>SKWV01000148.1 GCA_007128755.1 Trueperaceae bacterium | reverse complement strand
GGGTTGGCGCGGTGCGGCAGCAGCGCGTCCGGGTCCCAGACGAAGGCGACGCCCCCCGACATGCCGGCGCCGAAGTTGCGACCGGTCGAGCCGAGCACCACCACCACGCCGCCGGTCATGTACTCGCAGCCGTGGTCACCGCAGCCCTCGACGACCGCGCGGGCACCGGAGTTGCGGACGCCCAACCGCTCGCCGGCGATCCCGGCGGCGAAGAGGCTGCCGCCCGTCGCGCCGTAGAGCACCGTGTTGCCGACGATCGCGCTGGGGCGGCCGGTCGGTCCGCCGGGCGGCAGCGCGACCACGATCTCGCCGCCCGACATCCCCTTGCCGACGTAGTCCTGGCCCTCACCCACCAACGTGAGCTGCATGCCGCGCACCGCGAAGGCGCCGAAGCTCTGCCCCGCGGAGCCGCGGAAGCGGTACCGGATCGCGCCCGGCGGCAGGCCGGCGTCGCCGTGCACGCGGGCGATCTCGCCCGCGACTCGGGCGCCGAGCGAGCGGTCGCGGTTGCCGATGGCGTAGCCGCGCGCGACGCGCTCGCGGCGCGTGATGGCGCCGTGGGCGTCGCGGACGAGCTGCTCGTCGAGCGGCTCGTTCTCGGGCCGGTCGTTGCGGTCCTGGAGCGCCCGCCGCGCCGCCGCGCCGCCGGGGTCGGGATCGCGCAGCACCGCCGAGAGGTCGAGGGTGACGCCCTTGGGCAGCGTCAGGTCGTCGCGCGCCTCGAGCCACTCGACCCGACCGACGACCTCGTCGAGCGTGCGCACGCCGAGGTCGGCGAGGATCATGCGCACGTGCTGCGCCACGTAGGTCATGAAGCGGATCACGTGCTCGGGCTCGCCCGCGTACTTGGCGCGGAGGTCCTCGCGCTGCGTGGCGATGCCGACGGGGCAGGTGTTGAGGTGGCACTGCCGGATCATGGCGCAGCCGGTCGCCACGAGGGCGGCGGTGCCGAAGCCGAACGCTTCCGCGCCGAGCATCGCGGCCACGACCACGTCGCGCCCGGTCTTGAGGCCGCCGTCGACGCGCAGCGTCACGCGCTCGCGCAGCGCGTTGGCGACCAGCACCTGCTGCGTCTCGGCCAGCCCGAGCTCCCACGGCACGCCGGCGTGCTTGACGCTCGAGAGCGGCGAGGCGCCGGTGCCGCCGTCGTGCCCGGAGATCTGGATGGCGTCGGCGTAACCCTTGGCGACGCCCGCGGCGATCGTCCCCACGCCCGCGGTGGCGACGAGCTTGACGCCGATGCGCGCCCGGGCGTTGACGCGCTTGAGGTCGTAGATGAGCTGCGAGAGGTCCTCGATCGAGTAGATGTCGTGGTGCGGCGGCGGCGAGATGAGCGTGACGCCCGGGACGCTGCGGCGGATGCGGGCGATCTCGTCGTCGACCTTGTGGCCCGGGATCTGGCCGCCCTCGCCGGGCTTGGAGCCCTGCGCCATCTTGATCTCGATCTCCTGCGCCGACACCAGGTACTCGGCGGTGACGCCGAAGCGGCCCGAGGCGACCTGCTTGATGGCGCTGTTCCCCCAGTCGCCCTCGCGCGGGTGCCAGGCGCCGGCGCCGAGCTCGGGCATGTCGCGCTCGTAGGGGCGGTAGCGCGCGGGATCTTCGCCCCCCTCGCCGGAGTTGCTCTTGCCGCCCAGGCGGTTCATCGCCACCGCGAGCGTCTCGTGCGTCTCGCGCGAGATGGCGCCGTGGCTGATCGCCTGCGTCGAGAAGCGCCGCACGATGGCATCGACGCTCTCGACCTCGTCCAGGTCGATCGCGGGCCCGTGGCGCCGGAAGCGCACGAGGTCGCGCAGCGTCACCGGTGCGCGCTCGTCGACGAGCCGCGCGTACTCGGCGTACGCCTCGGCGCTCGCGGTGCGCACCGCCTTGTGCAGGGCCTTGAAGACCATGGGGTTGAGGGCGTGGTACTCGCCCGCCTTGCGGAAGCGGTAGATGCCGCGGTCCTGCAGGACGGGATGCTCGCCGTAGGCCTCGGCGTGCTGCCGCAGCACGTCGGTGGCGAACGCCTCGAGGCCGGCGCCGCCGACCCGGCTGGGGGTGCCGGTGAAGTAGCGGTCGATCACGTCCTGCGCCACGCCGAGCGCCTCGAAGATCTGGGCGCCCCGGTAGCTGGAGATCGCCGAGATGCCCATCTTCGACATGATCTTGAGGATCCCCTTCTCGAGCGCCGCGACGTAGTTGGCGACGGCGCGCTCCCCGTCGATCCCCGGGACCGGGTGCTTCGCCTGCACCGGCACGTCGCGGGCGGTGGCGAGCGCCAGGTAGGGGTGGACGAGCGCGACGCCGAAGCCGACGAGGCAGGCGATGTGATGGTCCTCGCGCGGCTCGCCGGTGTCGCACACGAGCGCCGTGCGGGTCCGCCGACCGACGCGCAGCAGCCGCTGGTGGACGGCCGACGACGCGAGCAGCATCGGGATCGGCGCCCATTCGGGGCCGACCTCCCGGTCGGAGAGCACGATGATGCCGTGGCCGGCCGCCACCGCGCTCACCGCGCGGTCGCAGAGCTCCTCGAGCGCCAGCGCCAGCCCCTCGGGGCCGCCGCTCACGGCGAAGCGCGTCGGCAGCGTGATGGGCGCGAACGCCTCCTGGGCGAGCAGCCATGCGAACTGCGCCTCGTCGATGACGGGCGAGTCGAAGCGCACCACGTTGGCCGACAGCGGCGACTCCTCGAGCACCGGTCCGCGCGGCCCGATGACCGTCTGCAGCGACATCACCAGGCGCTCCCTGAGCGGGTCGATGGGCGGGTTGGTGACCTGCGCGAAGCGCTGCTTGAAGTAGCGGTAGAGCGGCTGCGGTTGCTCGGAGAGCACCGCCAGCGGCGTGTCGTCGCCCATCGAGCCGACCGGGATGGCGCTCTCGAACACCATCGGCTCGAAGATCCGGTCGTAGTCCTCCGTCGAGTAGCCGAACGCGGCCTGGGTGCGGGTCAGCACACCGTCCGCCCAGCCGCGAGCGCTGATCGGGTCCGCGGCGAGGTGGCCCGGCGTGACCAGGTTGGCGCCCACCCACGACCGGTAGGGGGCGCGGGCGGCGAGGTCGCGCTTGACGTCGTCGTTGCGCAGCACCCGCCCCGCCTTCGTGTCGACCGCGAGGACGGTGCCGGGCCCGAGGCGACCCTTCTCGACGATGGGCTCATCCAGCGGCACCATGCCGGCCTCGGAGCCGACCACCACCACGCCGGACTCGCTGATCCAGTAGCGCTGCGGACGCAGGCCGTTGCGGTCGAGGCCGGCGATCGCGTAGCGGCCGTCCGAGAGCGCCAGCGCCGCGGGCCCGTCCCAGGGCTCCATCAGCGTCGCGTGGTACTCGTAGAACGCCCGCAGGTCGGGATCGATGTCGCGGCGCTCCTCGTAGGCCTCGGGCACGAGCATGTGCAGCGCGTGCATCGGGTCGCGCCCCGCCATCACCAGCAGCTCGAAGGCGTTGTCGAGCACGGCCGAGTCCGAGCCCCCCGGCTGCACCACGGGCAGCAGGTCGCGCACGTCGTCGCCGAAAACCGACGAGGTCAGGACCGGCTCGCGCGAGCGCATGAAGTTGACGTTGCCCTGCAGGGTGTTGATCTCGCCGTTGTGGGCGAGGAAGCGGAAGGGCTGGGCCAGCGACCAGCGCGGCAGGGTGTTGGTGCTGTAGCGCTGGTGGAACACGGCCAGCTGCGTCGCGTAGTCGGGATCGGCGAGGTCGCGGTAGAACACGCTCAGCTGGTCCGCGACCATGAGCCCCTTGTAGACGATGGTGCGGCTCGAGAACGAAGGGATGTAGGAGCGCCCCATGCCGGCGTCCTGGAGCGCGCGCTCGATGCGCTTGCGCGTCAGGAAGAGCAGGCGCTCGTACGCGTCGTCGTCCATCCCGGTGGGGCGGCCGAGCAGGACCTGGCGCAGGATCGGTCGCCGCGCCCGGGCGTGGTCGCCCAAGGCGCCGTCGTCGAGCGGCGGATCGCGCCACATCAGGCGGCGGATCGGGCTGGCGTCGATCACGCGGTCGATCAGGTCGTACATCTCGTCGAACGGGGCCGTGTTGTCGACGAAGAAGACCCCCACGGCCAGGTCGCGGTCGTGCTCGAGGGCGACGCCCTCGGCGAGGAGCTCGCGCCGGAAGAGGGCGTAGGGGAGCTGCGTGAGCACGCCGGCGCCGTCGCCCGTGCGGCCGTCGGCCGACACGGCGCCGCGGTGGGCGAGGTTCTCGAGCGCGGTGAGCGCGTGATCGAGGATGGTGCGGCGGGGCGGGCCGTCGACGCTGGCGATGAAGCCCACGCCGCAGGCGTCGCGCTCGTGCGGCCATGCGAGGGTGGTGACGTCGGAGTACTGGGTCATGTGAGCCCCTCCCGATGGTGGAGGCGGTGAGGTCGACGGTTCCGGACGCCGCGGGCGCGACGGAGGGGGAGCTGCATGGCGTTCGACGGGGGTCGCTCCATGCGCCTGCGCGAGTGCGTACACACGCGGCGACGCGGCGACCGTAGCGGAGAGCCTACCAGCGCCTCGCCGCGCGTGTCAACGTCGGCACCGCGCCGGACGCGTGCCACACGCACCGAGGCGAGCACGCGACGCATGCGTCGGACGCTCGATCGGGTCGCCGGCTCGACGTTCGGCCGCCGGGTCGGAGGCGAACGCCCTGCATCACCTTCGACTCGTATGCACGCTCACGGTATCGGCGCCTCGGCCGGCGCCCCAGGACGAGGCGCTGCCGGCTCGGTTCGGCTCACGGCGTCGCCGATCGGCGCGACGCCGTCGGCGTGGAGCTTCGAGTCGATCGCGTCGAGCAGCGCCTGGTACGAGGCGTCGATGATGTTCTCCTGGGCGCCCACGGTGCCCCACGTCCGCGCTCCGTCGGTGGTCTCGATCACCACGCGCACGACGCTGGCGGTGCCGGTGTCGGGGCC
>SKWV01000414.1 GCA_007128755.1 Trueperaceae bacterium | reverse complement strand
GGGGTCGCGGCATCGGGCGGCGCCGCGTCGCCGTCGCTCGGGCTTCGGAGCGGCGGCCCGTCGTGTGCGGCCGCGGCCTCCGGCATCGGCGCGTCCAGCTCCAGCGCCTCGAGGAGCGTCGACGCCAGCGCACGGGCCGTCGTCCCCTCGAGGATCTTCACGACCTGGACGCGCACGCCCAGGTCGGCGTTGAGACCCGTCGTGAGCTCGACCGCCATGAGCGAGTCGAAGCCGAGCTCCGTGAGCGGGCGCTCGCTCTCGATCTTCTCGGGGGAGGCGCCGAGGACCCTGGCGACCATGCCGACGACGTACGCCTCCATGAGCGCCTGCCGCTCCTCGGCGACTGCGCGGCGCAGCCGGGAGAGCGGAGCTTCGCCATTGCCCTCTCGCGTCTCGGCCGCCTCGGCGGAGCCCACGAAGCGCGCGAACCGCCGTGAAGCGCCCGCCAGGGCGTTCAGCTGCGCCCACTTCGGCCACTCCATTCGCGCGGCGATCACGTGCGCCACGTCGTGCCGGAGCAGCCTCCCGAGCGTCGCGAGCGCCTCGGCCGGCGCCGTCGGCACCATGCCCGCGCGGTCCAGGTGATGAGCGATCTCGGGGTGCCGCGCCACGTAGCCGACGTCGCCGACGACGCCCCAGCCGATCGTGAGTGCGGGGAGCCCCAGCGCCCGCCGGTGCGACGCGAGCGTGTCGAGGAACGCGTTCGCCGCGGCGTAGTTGCCCTGGATCGGGTGACCCACGACCGACGCGACGGAGGAGAACAGGACGAAGAGGTCGAGCGGTGCGTCGCGCGTCAGGCGGTGGAGGTTCCAGGCGCCGGCCACCTTCGGCTCGAGCACCCGTCGGAACCGGCGCTGATCGAGCTCCACGAGCGCGTCGTCGTCGAGCACCATGGCGGCGTGGACGATGCCCCGCAAGGGCGGCAGCTCCCGGTCGATCCGTTCGAGCACGCCACGGACGTCGTCCTCACGGCTCACGTCCCCCTGCGCGACGATCACCCGGGCGGGGGACGCCTGCAGCGCCGTCAGGGCGGCGGCGTCGGCGTGGTGGGGAACGCCGGACCGGCTCAAGAGCACGAGGGTGCGCGCGCCCTCCTCGCGCACCAGCCAGTCGGCGACCGCGAGCCCGAAGCCGCCGAGCCCGCCGCTGATCAGGTAGGTGCCGTCCGGCACGCAGAGCGCGGCGTCGTCGCGCACGTCCACCGCGTAGCGCTCGCCGCGCATGGTGAGCACGACCTTGCCGACGTGCTTCGCCTGCGCCATCAGGCGGAAGGCCTGCTCGGCCTCCGCCAGGTCGAACGACGTGCACGGGACGGGCGAGAGGGTGCCATCGGCGACCTCGCTCGCCACCTGGCGGATCAGCCGCGTCGCCAGCTTCGGCCGCTCGAGCCCGAGCTGGATCACGTCGACCGCGTGGAACGAGAGGTTGCGCTGGAAGGGCAGCAGGCCGAGGTCGGCATCGTCGTAGATGTCGCGCTTGCCGAGCTCGATGAAGCGCCCGTAGGGACGCAGGACGGCGAGGCCCTTCGGGATCGCCTCGCCCGCGAGCGAGTTGAGGACGACGTCGACGCCTTCGCCGCTCGTGTGCTCGAGGACCTCGTCGGCCCAGGCGAGCGAGCGTGAGTCCATGACGACGTCGACGCCGAGCGAGCGGAGGTACTCCCGCTTCTCGTGGCTGCCGGCGGTCGCGAGGACCTCCGCGCCGACGCGGCGGCAGTACTGGATCGCCGCGAGGCCCACGGCGCCGGTGGCGGAGTGGATCAGGACGCGCTCGCCGGGCTCGAGTCGAGCGACGCCGTTCAGGGAGTACTCGACGGTGAGGAACGCGTTCAGGATCGAGGCGGCCTCCTCGAAGGAGGTGTTCGGCGGCCTCATCGCCGTGAGGTCCGCCTTGGCGATGGCGCGCGAGCCGTGCGCCGCCCCGCCCAGCGTCACCACCTCGTCACCCGGCTGGAACCCTTCCGTCCCCTCGCCGCACTCCAGCACGACGCCCGAGCACTCGATGCCGAGCCCCTCCGGGTCGGGGTCGTACTGGAAGACGGCGTCCGGCAGCATGCCGAGCACGTGCAGCACGTCGCGGAAGTTGAGGCCCGAGGCGACCACGCGGACGAGGAGCTCCCCCGGTCCGGGTCTCGGCGCGGGCATCGCACGGAGTCGCAGGCCGTCGATGGCGCCCGGTCGGTCGATCTCGAGCCGGAAGGCGTCCGTGTCGGGGTTCAGCGTCACGGTGGGCGCGGGACGTGCACGCCCATCGAGCGCGGCGCGGTCGAGCCGCCGCACGAACCGCGCCTCGCCGCGCAGGGCCAGCTCCTCGTCGTCGCCGTCGGCGTGCAGCTCGGCCGCGAGCGCATCGATCTCGACGCGATCCGGCTCGGGCCCGAGGTCGACCATCCGGCAGCGGATGCGCGCCTGCTCGCTCACCAGCACGCGGCCGAGGCCCCACAGCGCCGACTGCGAGACGTTCGGCGCGCCGTCGACACCGTCGACCGCCTGCGCGCCCGACGTCACCAGCCAGATGTCGTCGATCGATTCGGCGCTCCGATCGACGGCCTGCACGAGCGCGAGCGTGCTGCCGCAACCGAGGTCCTGCGCGTCCATCAGGGCGCCCGTGCCGAGCCCCTCGCCGGGCGGGACGTCGAGGCTCCAGCAGTGGACGATGCCGTGCACGCGGTCGGCGCCGCGTGCGTCCGCGAGGAGGCGAGCCGCGGCGGCGGTGTCGGTCGGCGGGAGGTCGAAGCCGCCGTCCTCGCGCCGGCGGTACGCGGCCCCGCGGTGCACGAGGGTGGTGCGGTCGCCTCGATCCTGCAGCGTCTCGGCGAGCCGCGCGGCGGTGCCACCCTCATCGGCGAAGACGAGCCATTGCCGAGCCGGCGTGCTGCGCTGCCGCTCGGGGACGGGTGCGCGCGCCAGGATGAGCGTCTGCAGGTGGGCGTCCTCGTCCTCGTCCTGGAAGAGCGTCGTCGGCTCGTCGAAGCCGCTCGCCGCGAGCAGCGAGCGCCACTCGCCGGGGAGGAGCAGCGGTGACCCCTCCCGCAGGTCGGCGTCGGCGAAGCGCCACCAGCCGGGCAGCAGACCGAAGACCAGGTTGAACCAGGCCGACTTCCGGGTGAGCTCCAGGAGCAGCAGCATGCCGCCGGGCGCGAGCAGCCGGCCGACGTGGCCGAGGCTCGTGCGGAGGTCCTTCGTCGCGTGGAGCACGTTGGTCCCGATCACCAGGTCGAACGTCGCGGCATCGAAGCCTTGCTCGGCCGGGTCGGACTCGATGTCGAGCACGCCGAAGCGCAGCCCGGGATGATCCACCGGTCGTTCGCGCGCCTTCGCGAGGAAGTACGGGGAGATGTCCGTGAAGACGTACTCCGCGGACGCCGGCAGGCGCGGCAGGACCGCGGCCGTTGCCGCGCCGGTACCGGCCCCGACCTCGATGACCCGCAGCGGTCGCTCGATCGCCTCCACGCCGAGTGCGGCCTCCGCGGTGTCGGCGAGCAGCGTGTGGTAGTCGCGGGAGGTCGGGCTCGATCGATACAGGCGCGACAGCAGGTCGACCGACGAGCCCTCGAGGAGCACGTCGCGGGCGTCGAGGTCGCCGCGCAGGATCTCCGTGAGGTGCTGGCCGCCTCGCCGCACGAGCTCGACCTCCGCCGCCAGCTGCGGATGCTCGGCGACGAGGTCGTCGAGCTGAGCGTGGAGCGTCGCGGCGTCTCGCTCTGGCTGGCCCACGTCGGCCGAGGTGTCCATCCGCATCAGCGTGTGGACCAGGCGCCGGTGTCGCGGGTCGATCCCGGAAGCCGCGTCCGTGGCGAGATCAGGTGCGGCGCCGTCGCGCAGGCCCAGCGCCTCGATGGCGGCAGCGGCGAACCCAGCGGCGATCCGGTTGAGTTCCGGCTCCGCCCGCCCGAGGTAGTCGGCGACCTCCGGGATCTGCTCCGGCGGGCCGCCCGACGCCTCGAGGTCGGCCCGGACGTCGGCGGTGGGCCGCCACGGGTAGGGCGTGCACGCAAGAGCCGCCGCGAGCGGCGCCTCCTCCCAGCTCAGCTCGTAGAGGGAGTCGTCGATCCCCGGCTCCGCTGGCGAGGACTCCTCGTCGAGCACCTTCAGACGCAGCCCCTCGAGCGCGACGCACACCTCGCCCGACTCGTCGATCAGCCAGGCGTCGCCGTTCCAGCGCGCCGGGTCGTCCTTGTGCCGGACGATGACGTAGGCCCAGCAGTCCCGGCCCGGGTTGCGCCAGTGGACGAGGCGCTCGACCGACACCGGGAAGAACGGCGCTGCGTCGCGCGGTGACGCGTCGGACCGGACCCGCACGGTGCCGAAGAGCTGGAGCGCGGCGTCGAGCAGCGCCGGGTGCACGCGGTAGGCGTCGACGCGCTGGTCGACCCCCGCCGGGAAGGAGACGCGGGCGAGCGCCTCGTCCTCCCCCAGCAGGATCTCCCGAAGGGTGCGGAACTCCTGCCCGAAGACGTACGCGCGCCGCTCGAGCGTCTCGTAGTGCTCCGATGCGGGCATCGTCTCGGGGCAGCGCGCGTGGAGCGCGCGCACGTCGAGGCGGTCGCCAGCCCCCTCGGGCGCGAGCGCGCGCAGCCTGCCGGTCGTGTGCGCGGTCCAGGAGGAGGTGTCGTCGGACGGGCCGCTGTAGATCTCGACGGAGCGGTCGCGCGGCTCGTGATGGAGCTGCACCACGCTCGCTCTCGGACGGTTCAGGAACATCAGCCTCTGGAATTCGACGGCCTCGACCGCGATCGGCACGTCGCCGTACACGTCGTGCGCCGCCGCCAGCATCATCTCCACGTAGGCCGCGCCGGGGAAGACGGTGGCGCCCTGCAGCACGTGCGCGTCGAGGAAGGCGGCGCGCGGGTCGTCGAGCGTCGTCTCGTAGGTCGGTCG
>SKWV01000302.1 GCA_007128755.1 Trueperaceae bacterium | reverse complement strand
CTCGGCAAGGCCTACGGCGGCGTGACCGCCCTCGCCGACGTCGATCTCGTGGTGCCGCGCGGGTCGGTGTATGGCGTGGTGGGTCCGAACGGCGCCGGGAAGACGACGCTGCTGTCGATCCTCGTCGGCCTCCGGCAACCGACCTCCGGCACCGTGACGCTCGACGTCGAGCGTGAACGCATCGCGCTCGTCCCCGACACCCCCTCGTTCGAGCCCTGGCTGACCGCGCGCGAGGTGGTGGCCCTCGCGCGATCCCTCGTGGGGCTCGCGCCGTCGGCCGAGGCGGTCGAAGATGCGCTCCGGCTGACGGGACTGGCCGACGCCGCGGACCGCGCCAACGGCGGCTTCTCGCGCGGCATGCTGCAGCGGCTCGGGCTCGCGTCCGCGATGGTCGGGGAGCCGGTGCTGCTCGTGCTCGACGAGCCCGCCGCCGCGCTCGACCCGGCAGGCCGGCGCGACGTGCTCGACCTCGTCTCCGATCTGAGCGGTGGCACGACGGTACTCTTCTCGAGTCACATCCTCGCCGACGTCCAGCAGGTCTGCGACACCATCGGCATCCTCCGCGACGGTCGTCTCCTGTTCCAGGGCTCGACGCGCGACCTCCTCGCCGGCAAGGCGGCGCCCGCCTTCACGGTGCGGCTGCGTCCACCCTTCGACGGCATCGTCGAGGCGCTCGAGGCAGCGCCGTGGGTGCACCTCGTCGAGCGCCCCGGGCTCGACCGGCTGCGCGTCACCGTCGCATCGACCGACGCCGCCGAGACCGAGCTGGTGCGTACCCTCGCCGACGCGGGGGCGCGGGTCGTCGGCATCGCCCCCGCCGAGGTCGACCTCGAGCACGTCTTCCTGGAGCTGACCGGATGAACCTCTGGCGCCTCGAGTGGCTCCGCCTGCTGCGCACCCGCTCATGGATCGCGCTCGCGGCCGTGTTCCTCTTCTTCGGCCTTCTAGGCCCGATCAGCGCGCGCTACATGGAGGAGATCCTGCAGCGCTTCGCCGGCGACGTCACCCTCATCCTGCCACCACCGACGCCGGCCTCGGGGCTCGAGCAGTACCTGAGCAACGTCCTGCAGATCGGGCTCCTCGTCGTGCTCGCGGTCGCCGCCGGTGCGCTGGCGTTCGACCAGCCGGTCGAGCGCGCCGCCTTCTATCGCTCCCGCGTCAGGCGCGTCTGGCGGCTCCTCGCGCCGCGCTACGCGGTCGTGACGCTCGCGGCCATCGCCGCCTTCGTGCTCGGAACGCTCGGCGCCTGGTACGAGACGGTCGTGCTCCTAGGCGACCTGCCGCCCGGAGCGATGCTCCTCGGGATGCTGCTCACGTCCATCTACCTCGCGTTCGCCGTCGCCGTCACCGCCGTCGCCGCCTCGTTCGCGCGCGGACCGCTGGTGATCGTGACACTCGCCGCTGGGCTCCTGATCGTGGTGCCGCTCCTCGGGCTCGTCGGCGCCATCCGCGACTGGCTGCCGAGCCAGCTGCTCGGCTCGCTCGTCGGCCTCGTCGTCGGCGTGCCACCGGTCGAGTACCTCGGCCCAGCAGTCGTGACCCTCGCGGCCACGGCGGTCCTCCTGTGGCTCGCGGCGGCCCGGCTCGACCGACGGGAGCTGTGAGACTCGGACGTCGACCACGACTCGGAAGGATCACCAGAGGGGCGGGCCACCCGCGCTCGTGGTGGCGCCGGCCGCCGCGGTCCGCGTGAGCGGCATCGTGCTCTTCTGGTGGCGCTCCGGCGGGCGAATCACGCATCGAGGTCATGGCGACCCCATCCGGAGCACGCCGGCGTCGGTCGCGTCGATCCCGAGCGCCCGCGCGGCGTTCAGGAGGCTCCGGTCGAGCGTCACGAGGGGTGCCTCGTGCGCACGGGCGATCGCGAGATGGAGCGCGTCCGGACCTCGTAAGCCGAGTTCGACGTCCCTGAGGAGGAGATCGGCTGCCACTCGGTAATCGGCCGGTACGGGTTCGACCACGACGTAGACCCGGCGAGCGTCATCCTCGAACGCCTTGCGGAGCGGCTGTGGATCCCTCAGCGCCTTCATCCGGGAGAGGCGCCCGAGCATGCTCACGAACTCGACGCACGTCCACGAACTCAACAGGAGCGAGCCCGCCGCTGCTTCCTGGAGCACGACCTCGACGTCGTTCGAGAAGGACTGCTCGATGTAGTACGGCACGACGAAGCTCGTGTCGAGATAGATGTCAGAACCTGATCTCGGCACGCGCCTTCATCAACTCATCGAGCGGATCGAGCTGGCTGCGACCGTGTTCGGCGCGCAGTTCGGCCCGGCTGCCGGCCCTGCGCTTGGCCGGGTGCAGCACCGCGATGGGCTCCCCATACCGCGTGATGGTGATGCGCTCGCCCGCTTCGACGCGGCGCAGCAAGTGGCTCAAGTCACGCTTCGCTTCGGCGGTCGACACTTCGTCCATGGCGAGTCCCCTTCGTTGTTGGTCATCTTCCTGCACATCATACTGCCAGATCTGTTGGTCGAAGCGCTCCCTGCTCACGGGTGCGGAGGGCATGACCGCTCACCGCGGCCGTTCCCGCACGATCCATCGCTCGGCCGCCTGCGCTTCGCATAGCTCCCGCAGGCGCCGCTGCCGATCGACTTCAAGGCTCGCCAGCCACTCGCGCAGGTCGTGCTCGGCGCTGCGGTCCTGCCAGCGACAGTAGGAGAGCCAGCTCCACGAACCGACGAGCAACAGCAGCCAGATCACCACGGTGTCGTAACTCATGCCCACGCTCCCTCTCGGCGAGCGCGGGAGTGATCCCCACGGCGCTCGCCCGTGGAACGAGCGTAGGGCGGCGTTGCGACAGATACGGTCGGACCTTGATCGTGGCGGAGCGAAGCGGGGCGGCTACGGCTCCGACTGGAGCCAGAACGCACCTATGCGCGACCTCGACGCCTCGGGCTCGATCGCGCTCGTCTCGGCTGATGCGGACGCGTCGGCCGAGCGGCGGGGCGCCCTCCCGCTGGTCGCATCGTGAGCAGGATGACGCCGCCGGCGACAGCTGCGATGATCGAACCCACCAGGATGCCCAGCTTCGCCGTGGCTTCCAGGCCGGTGGTCGGGAACGACAGACCGGTCATGAAGAGCGACATGGTGAACCCGATGCCGGTGAGGCAGGCCGCGCCCGCCATGTGCCGCCACGACACGCCCTCCGGCAGGACCGCCACGCCGCTCCTCACCGCGAGCCAGCTCGCACCGAGCACCCCCACCGGCTTCCCGATCACCAGACCGACGACGACGCCGAGGCCGACGGGCGATGCCAGGGCCGAGAGCGTCCCGGGATCGATCGCGACGCCGGCGTTGAAGAGCGCGAAGACCGGCAGGATGAGGAAAGTCACCCACGGCTGCACGGCGTGCTCGAAGCGCTGCAACGGCGATGTCGCGATCCGTAAGGCGAAGCGCAGCAGGCTGATGACTTCGAAGCGCTCGGCGTCCATCCCGGGCGCGGCGCCTCTACCCGCGTGGGCCTCGATCGCGTCGGCGCCACGACGCACGACTCGCGCGAGGAGGTCAGGCCGAATCCGCACGCGCATGGGCACGAAGAGCGCGGCCAACACGCCAGCCAGCGTCGCGTGGACGCCGGACACGAGGAGGCCGTACCAGAGTCCGAACGTGAGGACGACATAGACGGCTCCCCGACGGACACCCAGCAGGTTCGCCCCGAACAGCGCGAGCAGGAAGCCGGCAGCGACGGCCAAGCCGAGCCCATCGATGGACGCGGTGTAGAACAGGCCGATCACCACCATGGCCCCGAGGTCGTCGACGATCGCCAACGCGACGACGAACACCTTCAGTCCGGTCGGGATGCGGGCGCCGAGGAGCGACAGCGCGCCGAGGGCGAAGGCGATGTCGGTCGCCATGGGGATGGCCCACCCGCGAGCCCCAGGACCACCGGCGTTCAGGACGAGGTAGATCATGGCGGGCACGAGCATGCCGCCGATCGCCGCGACGAGCGGCAGCATCGCGTGACGTCGATCCGCGAGGTCGCCGAGGAGAACCTCGCGCTTGATCTCGAGGCCGACGGCGAAGAAGAAGACCGTCATCAGGCCGTCGTTGATCCAGTGACGCAGGTCGAATCTCAGGACATGATCGCCGAACGCCACGCCGAACGGCTCGTGGAGCATCGCCGCGAACGAGTCTGCCCAGGGCGAGTTCGCCCACACCAGCGAACACGCTGCCGCCACGAGCAGGAGGAGACCGCCGGCGGACTGGCGCTCCGAGAACCGGAGCAAGGGGCGGAGGACCTGGTCTCCGGCGGCCTCGAACCTCGTCGGGGACACACGCTCGTCGTCATGAACGGGATCGCTCGGCCTCATGGGCGCTCGGGCCGATCGAGGGCATGAGCAAGTGGGTCGGATGCGCTGCTGGCGCCGGGACCACGAAGCCACGAGGACCGATGGTCGTCGGGAGATCGAGGAAGCCACCCGTGCGTCGCGCGAAGAGCGCTCGACATCGCATGCTCCGATGGCCCGTGGGTCGACGCGGGCCGCGGCAGCATCCTAACGCCGTCCGCCGTCGCACCGCAGTTACTCGTGGCCGGAAGATGGCCGAGCCGCGCATGTCACCACGAACGGCCCATCGCGGCCACTCGCGCACGTCGTGCTCGGCGCTGCTTCTTCGCTAGGGCTCAGCTCACCCCCGTTCCCCGACGAGGTCGACGAGCAACGCACCGACGGCTCCGCCACCACGCACCCACGTGTCGATCTTGAACTGCTGATGGTACGCATCGATCGGGTGCTGGGACTCCGCACCGACGCGTTGCGCCTCTTCCATCGACTGCGCACGCATGTAGGCGAGCAAGTAGTCCTTCCCCGCGATCGAGAACGAGAACCAGCTCTCCACGGCGACACCCTCGGCCTTCAGCGTCTCCTCGGCTTGCACGCGGTT
>SKWV01000374.1 GCA_007128755.1 Trueperaceae bacterium | reverse complement strand
GCCGGCAGAGGCCGCTGCGTAAGCGGGTGCACCGTGCGCGCGTCGCGCGAGCCCCATGGTGGCGCCTCGCTCAGTTGCCCTCTTGCCGGATCTTGACGTCGAACGTGTCGCGCAGCGCCTCGGCGAAGAAGGTGAAGCCGAGCGTGGCGATCACCAGGAAGGCGCTCCCGAACGCGATGAGCCAGGGTGTCGCGCGCACGTAGGTGTAGCCCTCGCGCAGGATGCTGCCCCACGACGGCGTCGGCGGCGGCACGCCGAGGCCGAGGAAGCTGAGCCCGGCCTCGAAGGTGATCACGACCGGGATGTCCATCGCCGCCTGGATGAAGAGCGGCGCGATCGCGTTGGGCAGGATGTGGACCAGCATCGTCCGGGGCGACGAGGCGCCCAGCGCGCGCGACGCCATGACGAACTCCTCCTCGCGGAGCTTCAGCGTCTGGGCACGGATGAGGCGGCCGTAGCCCGGGAAGCGCGTCAACGCCATGATGAAGACGATCATGAACGGACTCGGGCCCACCAGCGCGATGATGGCGATGGCGAACAGCAGGGCTGGGAACGAGCGCACCACGTCGAAGAGCATCAGCAGCGCCGTCTCGATCCAGCCGCCGAAGTAGCCCGCGATCAACCCCAGCAGCAGGCCGACGACGGCTCCGGCCAGGACGGCGGGAAGCGCCACGAGCAGGGCGATGCGGGCGCCGTAGACGAGGCGCGTGAAGGTGTCGCGACCGAGTTGATCGGTGCCCATCCAGTGCTCGGCGCTCGGGGACGCGAGCCGGTTCAGCACGTTGATCTCGTCGGGGGCGTAGGGGGTGAGCCAGGGCGCGAAGACCGCCAGGGCCACGATCAGCACGACGAACAGCGTGCCCACGGCGCCGGTCGCGTCGCTCAGCAGGCGGAGCACGGCAGGGCGGCGCCTCGGCGCGGCCGTTTCGGGGGACGCGGCGACGTCCATGTCAGGCCTCCCTGATCCGGGGATCGACGAAGCCGTACGACAGGTCGGCGATCAGGTTGGCGATGGTGTAGAGGAACACGGCGACCACGAGGCCGCCCTGCACGACGGGGTAGTTGCGGGACTCGATGGCGTTGAGGATCAAGAAGCCCAGGCCGGGCCGGTTGAAGATGATCTCGATCAACACGGCGCCGCCGAGCAGGTTCCCGAAGCCGACCCCCAGGACCGCGATCGTCGGGATCAGGGCGCCGCGCAGGACGTGCTTGTAGAGCACGCGGTTCGGCGGGAGCCCCTTGCTGCGAGCGGTGCGGACGTGGTCCTTGGTGATCTCCTCCAGGACCGACGCGCGGATGAGCCGCGCGATGTAGCCGACCCAGGTCAACCCGAGCGCCAGGACCGGCAGCACCAGGTGCCGCGCCTGACTCGCGAGGTCGCCGGGCGTCCCGCCGCCGCTCACGGGCAGCCAGCGCAACTCGACGGCGAACACCAGCAGCAGCAGGAGACCGGCCACGAAGGGCGGCACCGTGATGAACGCGACCGACACGAACGCGGAGATGCGGTCGACGAGGGTATTGCGGTGGGCCGCCGCGAACGTGCCCAGCGGCACGCCGATGACGATGGCCAAGAGGATGCTCAGCACCGCCAGCGTGATCGTGTACGGCAGCGCCTGGAGCACCATGCCCGAGATCGGCAGCTGGTTCAGCACGTCGCGACCCAGATCGCCGCGGAGCACGTTGAAGATGAAGGAGCCGAGCTGCACGTGGATCGGCTCGTCGAGCATCATGCGCTCGCGCATCGACGCGATCATCGAGGGGGTCGCGCGCGGCCCGAGCATGACGATCGCCGGATCGCCGGGGATCGCCCGGATGATCACGAACAGCAGCGCCACGGCTCCGACGACGGTCGCCAGCGCCGTGAGGATGCGCCGCACGGCATAGACGATCACGGTGCGCCGCCGTCGGTCATGTGACCCCGATCCTCCCTACGGCCGTCTAGGCAGAGGTGTGCGCATCGACGCGGTCCGGGGCCGGGCGCCCGCGGGCGCCCGGCCCCGCCTAGGATCTCAATCGTCGGCGCCGCGCCAGTACTGGTACTGGGCGTACATGGCGAGGAACGACGTCTCGAGGGCGCCCTCTTCGTACACGTAGACGCTCGCCCCGTGGGTGGTCCAGATCGCCGCGACGTCTTCGTCGATGATCTGCTGCAGGCGCTCGTAGCGCTCGGCGCGCTCGTCGGGATCGGCGGTGCGGCCCGCTTCCGCGTGGAGGCGGTCGAACTCCTCGTTGCACCAGCTCCAGTAGTTCCACGCGCCGACCTGGCCGCAGGTGAACCACTCGAACCAGTAGCCCGGGTCGAGGATCGCGGAGAAGGAGGCGTAGTGCAGTCCCTCTGCGTCACCCTGCCCGATCTCGTCGAACATGTTCTGGACGATACGGATGTTCGCGTCGATGCCGACGCGACGGAGCTGCTGCTGCACGATCGCGGCCGACTGCTGGTGCACCGGCACCTCGTCGGTGATGATCGTGGTGGAGAAGCCGTCGGGGTAGCCGGCCTCGGCCAGCAGCTCGCGGGCGCGCTCGAGGTCGCTTTGGTACGCCGGGGCGTCCTCCCAGTACCCGAGGATGCCCGGGGCGAGGATCGTGTTGGCGCGGGTCGGGACGTCGTTGTAGGCGCCGGTGAGGATCTCGTCGACGTCCGTCGCGTAGCGGATCGCCTCACGCACCCGCACGTCGTCGAAGGGCGCGTGGAGGTGGTTGAAGCTCAGCCAGTGGTAGCGCAGCGTCGGGAGCACCTCGACGGTGACGCCGTCACGCTCCTGGTAGCGGTCGACCGAGTCGAGCGAGATCTCGGTGGCGTCGAGCTCGCCGGCGTCGAAGGAGAACTCGGCGATGAGCGGGTCGATGATCGGCACGATCTCGATGGTCGCGAAGTAGGGCGCGTCGTCGTAGTACTCGTCGAAGCGCTCGAGGACGATCCGCTGGTTGGGCAGCCACGACGACCAGTAGTAGGGGCCCGAGCCGACCGGCTGGGTGGCGAACAGGTCGCCGCGATCCTCGAAGGCCGCCTGGCTGATGATGCTGCCGGTCGTGAAGGGGATCGTGGAGGTCATCAGCGGCGCGTAGACCTCGTCGAAGACGATGCGGCCGGTGTAGCGACCGGTGACCTCGACCTCCACCAGCGTCGCCCACTCGCTGGAGTACGCGGAGTCGACTTCCGGGTCGACGAAGCGCTCGTAGGAGAACTTCACGTCGTCGGCGGTCATCTCGCCGTACCCGTGATGGAACTGGATGCCCTCGCGCAGGGTGAACTCGAGGACCAAGCCGTCGTCGCTCAGCTCGACGGACTCGGCGGCGTCGAGCACGAGCTCGGTACCACCGGGACCGAAGCGGAGCAGCTTGCTGTAGATCACCTGGTCGATGTTGTACTCCTCGTTGCCGCGGTAGTACGCCGGGTCCATGGTGTCGATGTCCTGGCCGGCTCGTGCGCGCACGGTCAGGGTCTCGTCGCTCTGGGCGAGTACCGGCGCGGAGGCGAGCAGGGCGGCGAGGGCCGCCGCGAGGATGGCGGTGGCGCGCACGGTGCGGGCGAGCGGTGAAATGGATCTGGTCATGCGGTTCCTCCTCTGGAGGGGCTAGGACGGCGGGCGAGCCCGCCGGTTGACGACGAAGGCCTCACACGAGGTCCCGTTCGATGGACTTCGCGTAGGAGCGTTGGAAGACGGTCTCGTCTCCCTCGAACGCCTCGACTTCGGCGTGGGTCCGGAAGTGCGTCGTGTCCGCCGTGAGCAGGGTGCGGGTGCGCGTCGCCACGTCCCAGTCGCCGCGGCGGATGCGGTACTCCCACCAGATCTCGCCGCGGGCGCTCGTCGGATCGTCGTTCCGGTAGGAGTACCGCTCGCGGCTGCGACTGGTCACCTCGAGGCCGACGTCGTCGTACGTGACGATGCCGCCGTCGCCGACCACCTCGAGCACCACCTCGCCGGTGGCGTGATCGTGCGTCACGCGACGCGAGCTGGCGGCCGGCGCCGACACCGTGCGCCGCGATCCGGGAGCGCCCGCCACCGTCGTGGCGACGTGCAGCGCGTCGTCCTCGGCTCGGCGGGCGCGGACCGGCAGGCGCAGCACGCTGGCTCCCGTCGCCACGCTCAGCGTGGCGCTTTCGGGCGACGGCCAGGCGATCGGCCAGTACGAGGTCGAGAGCGCGAGACGGATGCGGTGACCGACGCCGAACACCTGGCCGATGTCGTTCAGCTTCACCCGCACCCGGTAGGTGCGCCCGGGCTCGAGCGGCTCCGGGTGCTCGTGCGAGTCGCGATGCGTCAGGTTGAGCAGTCCGTACGTGACGCGGGTGACGCTGCCATCGGGCCTGACGTCGGAGAGCCTGACCGCGATCATCGCCAGGGGCCGGTCGCTGCTGACGTCGAGCTCGACCTCGGCGGCCCCGAGGATCTCGAGCGGAGCCTCGAGCGGCGGGGAGTCGAAGAGCAGCGAGGCCCCGTCTGCCTGCCGTTGGTCGCCCGGGAGGTCGTTCGGTCCGCCGTAGGAGCACCAGGCGCCCGCGTCGAGCCCGACGCCGAGACCGCTCTGCAGGATCAGGCGTTCGGCCGGGACGGTCACACCGGCACGCTCGATCCGACCGCGCGAGAGGGGCAGCACGAGCGTGCCGACACCCGCCGAGGGCCACGACGGCTCGCCGACCCAGCGCCCGGGGCGCTCCTCGTACGACGTGGCGGGGGGAGCGCTGTCCTGCATCCAGGCGCGCAGTTGCGGCTCGCGCATGATGCCCGTGTCGGCGCCCTTGAGCCAGTGGTCCCACCACCGCAGCGTCTCCTGCAGGAAGCCGATCGCCGGGCCCGGTGCGCCCAGGTTCGGGTAGCGATGACCCCACGGCCCGATCAAGCCCAGGCGCGGGACGTCGAGGCCTTGGAGCAGGCGCGGGATGGC
>SKWV01000472.1 GCA_007128755.1 Trueperaceae bacterium | reverse complement strand
CTCCTGTCGGTCGGCGAGCGCACGATGGGAGCGCTGGCGTTCTTGTTCGCGCTCATGGCCGGCGACGGCAGCGGGCTCCCGATCGCGGTCCTCGACGAGGTCGACGCGCCGCTCGACGAGGCGAACATCCGCCGGTTCGGGGAGTTCCTCGAGACGCTCTCGCAGCGTGGGACGCAGTTCGTCCTCATCACGCACCAGAAGGCCACGTTCGAGGTCGCCGACACCCTCTGGGGCGTGACCACGGAGCAGGGGGTCAGTCGGGTGTTCTCGATGCGGCGCGACGGTCGTCAGGCGTCGCTGTTCTCGCCGCCGAGCGACGACGCGCAGGGCGTCGCGGAGCCGGGTCTCACGAGCCCCTGAGGCCGATCACGGGGAGGCTTCCTCCACCGCGCCGAGGCCGACCTCGCCGCACGCCAACGCCGGAACGTCGAGGCCGGGGCTGTCGGGGCGATCGATCTCCTCGCCGTCGAACACGTAGACGAAGTGCTCGCCTTCCGTGATGGTGGCGAACGAGAGCTCCGTCTCGGTGATGCTGACGTAGGGATCGTTCTCGCGTCCCACGTGCTCGAGCTCCAGGACCACCGGACGGTCGGGTCCGCAGTCGCCGGCATAGAGCGCGGCGGCGTAGCGCCGGCCCTCTTCGATTCCCACCACGGTGAGGATGAGCACGCTGCCGACGTCGTTGCGCGACACGACCTGCAACTCGCCGTGCACGTCGCTGTCGTCGACGGGGAAGAGCGGGTAGGAGGCGGTCGCGAGCGTCGCGAGCTCCTCGGGTGCGGGGGCCTCGGGCTGCGCGAGCGTGAGGCTGAGGACGAGCGCGAGCGCGGCGGCGAGCGCGAGGACGCGCGCCGGGCGGCCTGCGGGTCGGCCTATCGGGAGTCGTGACATCGAGACGCTTCCTTCCTCGCGGGACGACCGGCTGTCGGGTCGTCATGCGTCCGGTCGCTGCGCGCATCGTGACCAGGAGCGCCCTGGGCCGTGCGGCACGGTCGGTGGCCGCAAGCTAGCACCGGGCGCACCTGCCGTCCGGCGCGCCGCTCACACGAAGGGGCCGAATCGGCCGCGGCGCGGCTGCGGCCGGGCCTACGGACGCCGCCGTCCGCCGGAGCGTAGGATTCGGTCGAGGAGGAACGATGATCAAGGTCGGAGATCCGGCGCCCGCCTTCGAGGCGAGCGATCAAGAGGGCAAGGTGCACACCCTGCAGGACTACGAGGGACGCTGGCTCGTGCTCTACGCCTACCCCAAGGACGACACCTCGGGCTGCACCACGCAGGCGTGCGGCTTCCGCGACAACCTCGCGTCGTTGCAGGCGCAGGGCGCGGCCGTGCTGGGCGTCTCGGCCGACGACGCCGCGTCCCACCGGAAGTTCGACGACAAGTTCTCGCTCGGGTTCCCGCTGCTCGTCGACCCGGACAAGGCGCTGATGGAGGCCTACGGCGTCTGGGGCGAGAAGCAGGCGTACGGGCGCACGTCCGTGGGCGTGCACCGCAAGACGTTCCTGATCGCGCCCGACGGCACCGTCGCGCGCGTGTGGCCGAAGGTGAAGGTCGAGGGCCACGCCGACGAGGTGCGCGAGGCGATCCGAGAACTCTCGGCCTGACGACCGCTCCCCGGCCGCCCGCGAGGCTCCGCGTCGTGGCTGCTCCGGCGGTCGCGGCGCGGCCGATCGTGCGTCGTCGGCGTCGGGCGGCGCGCGTGGGTCAGCGCGAGGTCGGCCGCGTCTGGCCCAGCGACGCGGCGCTCGACACGCTGGGTTCGAGCGGGATGGCCGCGGTGGTGACACTGATGCCGACCGTGTCGCCGACGCGCACCGTGCAATCGGGTCCCGTCTGGACGATCAGGCGTAGCGCGTCGGAGCCGGTCAGCTGGCACGTGAACGTGAGGTCGTGCCCCTTGAACTCGCGCTGCAGCACCCGCACGCTCACGCCGTTCCCGTTCGGCCGGAAGTGCAGCGACTCCGGCCGGACCGAGAGCATGACCTGGCCCTGCGCTGGGCGGGCCAGCGCCAGGTCGCCGATCGGCGTGCGCGCCACGGTGCCGTGGCCCTCGCCCCGCAGCAGGTTGGTGCGGCCCAGGAAGCTCGCCACGAACGCGGTGCGCGGCCGGGCGTAGACGGTCTCGGCGCTCCCCGCCTGCTCGAGGTGACCGGCCCGCATCACCGCGAGGCGGTCGCCGAAGGTCATCGCCTCCTCTTGGTCGTGGGTCACGAGGACGGCCGTGGTGTTGGTGCGCTTGAGGATCTGCCGCACCTCGTCACGGGTGCTGCCGCGGAGCGCGGCGTCGAGGTTGCTGAACGGCTCGTCGAGCAGGAGGACGGCCGGGGCCGGGGCGAGCGCGCGCGCCAGCGCGACCCGCTGCTGCTGCCCACCGGAGAGCTGATGCGGGTAGCGGCCGGCGAAGATGGTCAAGCCGACGAGGTCCATCACGGCCTTGGCCCGCTCGAGGCGGGCGGCGCGGCTCCCGCGCCTGAGGCCGAACGCGACGTTCTGGAGCACCGTGAGGTGGGGGAAGAGGGCGTAGTCCTGGAACACGAAGCCGATGCGGCGCCGGTCCGGCTGCACCCACGCATCGGGTCCCGCCACGATCTGGTCGGCGATGCGCACGGTGCCGGTGTCGGGGATCTCGAAGCCGGCGATGAGGCGCAGCAGCGTGGTCTTGCCGCACCCGGAAGGGCCGAGCAGGCAGAGGATCTCGCCGGCGGCGACGTCGAGGTCCAAGTGCTCCACCGCCACGTGGTCCGGACGCGGGTAGGCCTTCGAGACGTCGCGCAGCTCGACGACGGGTCGCGGCGGGGTGGGGGGTGTGGGGGCGTCGCTCATGGCGCTGCGGTCAGTCTACCGCCCAAATCCGAGTGCATTGGTAGGCGTTGCCTCCGACCGTTCAGCGGCGTCCCTCGTACGAGATCAGGAGGCCGACGAAGAGGCTCGAGAAGACGACGATGGCGGCCGCGAAGGGGGCGGCCGCGGCCATCATGCCCTCGGAGGTGCGGCTGAAGACGCTCACCGCGAGCGTCGTGAACCCGGTCGGCCCGAGCAGGAACGTGATCGGCAGCTCCTTCATCGTGACCATGAGCACGAGCGCCGTCGCCGCGATGACGGGCCGGCGGACGACGGGGAACACCACCTGCCAGAAGGCCGTGAAGCGGCGTCGGCCGAGCGACGTGGCGGCCTCCTCGATGCGCGCGGGCACCTGCAGCACGGCGCTGCGGATGGGCCCGATCGCCAGCGCCAGGAAGCCGATGACGTAGGCGGCGATCAGCAGCGGTACGGTCTGGTAGAGCCATGGCGCCGACCGCAGCGCGAAGAAGACCATCGCGAGCGCGAGCGACACCGGTGGGATGGCGTAGCCGAGGTAGGCGAGGCGCTCGATCACGCGGCCCCCACGCATGCGGACGCGGGCGCTCATGTACGCCACCGGGATCGCCACGGCCGTGGCCAGCAGCGCCGTGGGAACCGCGACGCTGGCGGTGCGCAGGAACGCGACGCCGACGGCCCGCCAGGCCGCGAGGTCGGGAGGCACGAGCGCCATCCAGTACGTCAGGACGATGATCGGCAGGCCCAACGAGGCGAGCAGGACGAGCCAGACGTAGCCGTGCGCGAGCGGGGCCCAGCGGCCCAAGCGCGTGACGACCACGGCCCGCTGCGCCCCGCTGCCGATGCGGGCGTAGCGGCGCGCACCGAGCAGCCGCGCCTCGGCGATCACGATGCCGAGCGTCATCGCCAGCAGCATGAGCGACAGCCAGGCGGCGTAGACGCGGTCGAACGCGGCGGAGTACTGCAGGTAGATCGCGTAGCTGAAGGCCTCGAAGCGCATGAGCGCCACCACGCCGAAGTCGCCCAGCACGTAGAGGGCGATCACGAGCCAGCCCGCCAGCAGCGCTGGCCGCAGTTGCGGCAGCACGACGCGCCGGACGATCTCGCGGCCACCGAGCCCGAGGGAGCGGGCGCTCTCCTCGAGGCTCGGGTCGAGCCCCATCAGGGCGGCGCGCACGTTCAGGAACAGGTAGGGGAACGTGTACATGCTGAGAGCGATCATCGCGCCCCAGTAGCCGCGTGGCCGCGGGACCGTGAGGTCGAACAGTTGCGCCATCAGGCCGTTGTGCCCGCCCAGCCCGATGAGCGCGTACGCGACGACGTACCCGGGGATCGCCAGCGGGATCACGGCCAGCCAGGTGACGAGCCGGCGGAAGCGGAGGTCGGAGCGCACCGCCAGCCACGCCAGCGGGACGGCCATGATGGTGGTCGTCACGAGCACGCCGACCGTGAGCGCGACGGTGTTGAGCAGCAGCAGCAGCGTGCGCTCGCGCAGCACCAGCCGCGCGACCGTAGCGGCGTCCGCGTCGAACGCGCGCAGCACCAGGTAGACGATCGGGACGACGGTGCCGATCCCGGCCACGAGGGCCGGGATCAGCACGAACCAGGGTACGTGTCGGAGTCGCCGCCGCACGCCGTGGAGCGCGGGGCTCAGAGGAGGCCGACCTCACGGAGCAGGTCGAGGGTCCCCTCGAGGTCCTCGAGCACGTCGAGATCGAGGTCCGGGCTGGCGGCGAGGAGCGCGTCGAAACCGACGAGCGCCTCGTTGGGCTCGACACCGGGCGTCACGGGGTACTCGTAGACGACGTTCGTGAAGTACTCCTGGGCGTCCTCGGAGAGCAGGAACGCGAGGAACCGTTCCGCCGCCTCGGCGTTGCGGGTGGTGTCGAGGATGCCCGCACCGGCGACGTTGACCAGGTTGCCGATGTCGTCGTCGGCGAAGAACGCCTGCTCGACGGGGTAGGCGGGATCGTCGTCCAGGAAGCGCAGCAGGTAGTAGTTGTTCACGAGCGCGTAGTCGACCTCGCCGGCGGCGATGGCCTCGATCTGCGTGGTGTTGTTGCGATACGCCTGCACGTCGTTGG
>SKWV01000497.1 GCA_007128755.1 Trueperaceae bacterium | reverse complement strand
TACGAGCGCGTCATCCCGAGCCAGTTCCCGGTCGCCGTCACCCTGCGGGCGCAGGCGCTGGCCGAGGCCGTGACCCGTGTCGCCGTCATGGCCGACAAGTCGGCCAACCACCGCGTCGACATGTACGTCAAGGACGGCGTCCTGCAGATCACGGCCGAGGGAAGCTACGGACGGGCCCAAGAGGCGATCGAGGTCGTGCAGGAGGGCACCGAGTCCGAGATCGCGTTGGCCTACAATGCCAAGTACTTGGCCGACGCCGTCGGCCCCGTGACGGGCGATCTGCGGCTGCAGTTCTCCGGCTCGACGACGCCGTCGGTGGCCAGCGACCTCGGCGATCCCGCGTACTTGGCGATGGTCGTGCCCTTGCGGACCGGCTGAGCACCCACGGCGGTTCCCGCGGCGCGATCCGGCATGCCGGGAGCGCGTCCGCACCTCAAGCAAGCCAGTGGAGGACCATGATGACGATCATCGAAGACATCCGCGGACTCGAACTGCTCGATTCCCGCGGCAACCCCACCGTCGGCGCGACGGTCAGGCTCACGAGCGGGGTCGAAGGCAGCGCTGCGGTGCCTTCGGGCGCCTCCACCGGGGAGCATGAGGCGGTCGAGCTCCGCGACGGTGGCGCGCGCTACGGCGGCAAGGGCGTCCAGCGCGCCGTCGAGCACATCAACGACGCGATCGCCGAGGAGCTCATCGGGCTCGACGCGCTCGACCAGGTCGGCATCGACGAAGCGCTGATCGAACTCGACGGCACGGCGAACAAGGGCAACCTCGGGGCCAACGCCCTGCTCGCGGTGTCGCTCGCGACCGCCCGGGCGACCGCGGCGGCGCTCGACGTCCCGCTCTACCGGTACCTCGGGGGCACCAACGCGCGCGTGCTGCCGGTGCCGATGATGAACGTCATCAACGGTGGCTCGCACGCCGACAACAGCGTCGACATGCAGGAGTTCATGCTCGCGCCCGTCGGTTTCGACACCTTCGCCGAGGCGCTGCGTGCCGGCGTCGAGACCTTCCACTCGCTCCGCAAGGTCCTCTCCGGACGGGGGTACAACACCAACGTCGGCGACGAGGGCGGCTTCGCTCCCGACCTCAAGTCCAACGAGGAGGCCATCGAGGTGATCCTCGAGGCGATCGAGAAGGCCGGGTACGCGCCCGGCGAGCAGATCGCCATCGCCCTCGATCCGGCCGCCAGCGAGTTCTTCGTGGACGGCGTGTACCACCTCGCCAGCGAGGACAGACGTCTGGACCCCGGCGAGATGATCGACTACTGGCAGGCGTGGGTCGACCGCTACCCGATCATCTCGCTCGAGGACGCGCTCGACGAGAACGACTGGGCCGGCTGGGCCGCCCTCACCGAGCGCCTCGGCGAGCGCGTGCAGCTCGTGGGTGACGACCTCTTCGTCACCAACGTGGAGTACCTGCAGCGCGGCATCCGCGAGCACGTCGCCAACGCCATCCTCGTGAAGGTGAACCAGATCGGCACCCTGAGCGAGGCGCTCGACGCCATCGAGCTCGCGAGCCGCGCGGGCTACCGCAGCATGATCAGCCACCGGTCGGGGGAGACGGAGGATGCCTTCATCGCCGACCTCGCGGTCGCCGTGAACGCCGGCCAGATCAAGACAGGATCGGCGAGCCGCTCCGATCGCATCGCCAAGTACAACCGTCTGCTCACGATCGAGGCGGAACTCGGTTCGGTGGCACGCTACCTCGGACGAGACGCCTTCCGCCTGTGAAGAAGGTGGCGCGGAGGACCAAGATCGTCGCGACGCTCGGCCCCGCGACGAGCAGCGACGAGCGCATCGCGGAGCTCATCGAGGCGGGTGTCGATGTCTTCCGGCTCAACTTCTCGCACGGCGAGCACGACGTGCACGAGGCGAACGTCAAACGCATCCGCGCCGCCGCGAAGGAGGCCGGTCGTGCGATCGCCATCCTGCAGGACCTCCAGGGCCCCAAGATCCGCGTCGGGCGCTTCGCCGAAGATTCGGTGTCGCTAGGCGCCGGCGACCGCTTCGTGCTCGATTGCGGCGACGACTCGCCCGGCGACGAGACGCGCGTCGGCATCACGTACGCGGGCCTGTGCGGCGACGTGCAGCCCGGTGATGCGCTCCTGCTCGACGACGGTCGACTCGCCTTGCGCGTCGTGGACGTCGTCGATCAGAGGATCGAGACCGAGGTGACGCTGGGCGGCGTCCTCTCGAACAACAAGGGCATCAACATCCCCGACGCCGAGCTCTCGATCCCGGCGCTCACCGAGAAGGACGTGGAGGACCTCGCCTTCGGCGCGGAGCTCGACGTCGACTGGGTGGCGATCAGCTTCGTGCGGAGCCGCGACGATCTGTTGCTGGCGCGGCACTACATGGCACGGGCCGGCTCCAAGGCGCGCCTGATGGCCAAGATCGAGAAGCCCAGCGCGGTGGAGCGCTTCGCCGAGCTCCTGCGCGAGGTGGACGGGGTGATGGTCGCCCGCGGAGACTTGGGCGTCGAGATGCCGCCCGAACGCGTGCCGCAGATCCAGAAGCACATCATCCGCCTCGCGATGGAGGCCGGCAAGCCGGTGGTGACGGCCACCCAGATGCTCGAGTCGATGATCAGCGCCCCGACGCCGACGCGGGCCGAGGCGTCGGACGTGGCGAACGCCATCTACGACGGCACGGACGGGGTGATGCTCTCGGCCGAGACCGCCATCGGGCAGTACCCGCTCGAGGCGGTCCGGATGATGGACCGCATCGCGCGCAACGTCGAGCAGGATCCCCGCTACGGCAAGGACATGTACGAGCAGACGCCGGCGCCCGAAGACACCACCGCGGACGCCGTCTCCCTCGGCGCGTGCCAGATCGCGCACGCCTTGTCGGCGAAGCTGATCGTCACGTTCACGGCGTCTGGGACGACGGCGCTGCGCGTGTCGCGCAATCGGCCGTCGGCGCCCGTACTGGCCATCACCCCCTACGAGCGCGCGTTCAGGCAGCTGGCGCTGGCCTGGGGCGTGATCCCGCACATGTCGAACGAGATCCACACCACCGACGAGATGGTCGAGGTCGCGCAGCGGGCGATCCAGGCGCGAGGCGTGATGGAGCCCGGAGCACGGTTCGTGATCACGGCCGGGGTCCCGTTCGGTATGCGCGGCACGACCAACATGATCCGGGTGGAGCGCTTCCGACCCTAGCCGCCGCGGTGCGGGCCTCGGCGCCGGCCACGCGAGCGCGGCGCCCCGATCCGTCGGGACGCCGCGCTCGCTCGCTGTGGTGCCGGCGCTTCGCCGGCCAGCGCGGTCGATCAGGCTTCCGCGATGACCGTGACCTTCAGGTCGATGGTGACCTCGGGGTGGGGGCGGTAGGGGATCGCGTACTCACCGAGCATCTTGATGGGCTCGCGCAGCTCCACCTTGCGGCGGTCGATGACCACGTCGAACGCGGCCTTCACGGCGTCGGCGATGTCGCGCGAGCCGACGGAGCCGTAGATGCGCTCCTCGCCGGCCTTCACGCGGATCTCCACGGCGAGGTCGCCGAGGATCTCACGCAGGCGCTCCGCGTCGCCCTTGCGCTCGGCCAGCTGCTTGCTGCGCTGGACCAGACGCGCCTGGAGCTCCTTCTGGTTCGCCGAGGTGGCCGGCAGCGCCAGACCCTGGGGGACCAGGAAGTTGCGTGCGTAGCCTGGGCGCACGCGGACGACCTCCCCGGCCTCGCCGAGTCCCGCGACCGGTTCGAGCAGGATGACGTTCATTTCCTGACCAACTTCTCCGTGATCGGGATGATCGCCAACATGCGGGCGCGCTTGATGGTGGTCGAGAGCCGGCGCTGGTGCTTCGCGCAGACCCCGGAACGGCGACGCGGCAGGATCTTGGCGGTGTCGCTGATGTAGCGCCGCAGCATCTTGCCGTCGTGGTAATCCATGATCTCGTGCTCGCCGGTGCAGAAGGCGCACACCTTGGGGCGGCGCCCGCGGCGCCCGCCGCCGCGGCGACGCTTGTCTCGTTGTTGTTCTCTGGGCATCAGAAAGGCAGGTCCTCTTCTGGTGGGAACTCTTCGTCGATGTCGAGCTGACGCGTCTGGGCGCCCGTCGTGGCCACTGCTGGCCGCTCCGCGCGGGTCCCGGCGCCACCGCCGCCAGGGCCACGTGTCATGAACTCGACGCGGGATCCTTCGATCCGCGTCGTGTAGCGCTTGTTGCCGTCCTTGTCGGTCCAGGAGTCGTTGACGAGGCGACCGCTCACGAACACCGGATCGCCCTTGGCGAGCTCGCCGCAGGCCTCCGCCAACTCCCGCCAGACGTTGATGTCGACGTAGTGGGTGCGCTCCTGATCGGCTCCGCTCCGGTCGCGGTACCGTTCGTTCACCGCCATGCTGAAGCGGGTCACGGCGCTACCGCTCGGCGTGTACCGCAGCTCCGCGTCGCGCGTGAGGTTGCCGATGACCATCATCTGGTTGAGCGCCTCGCGCAACCGGTGCTGGCCGCGCGCGTCGGTGACGGTGGTCTCGCCTCGCCGAGGGCCGAACGTGAGGACCTCGACGCGCTGGGCCACGATCTCGAGCGCGCTCCGGCGACCACCATCGGGGGCCTCCCACGAGCGGTAGTTCAGGCGCCCCTCGACGAAAGCGGGTGAGCCCTCCTCGAGCTGGTTCGCCAGGGACTCGCCCTGAGCGCCGAACACCGTCACGCGGTGGTACCAGGCGAGCTCGCGCGGCTTCTCGTCGTCGCCGATCACGTGATCGTTGCCGCCGAGGTTGAGCTCGAGGATCGCCAGCCCGGCCGGAGTGTACTTGAGCTCCGGAGCCTGGGTCAGCGTGCCAACGAGCATCGCGATGTTGAGTCCTCGTGCCATCGGTTTCTCCTCACCGTCGCGCTGGTCGCGCCGGTGTCACCCGATCCGTCGCGGTCAGGCGCTCGCTTCCGCGGGCGTTTCGACCTTGACCTT
>SKWV01000301.1 GCA_007128755.1 Trueperaceae bacterium | reverse complement strand
GTTGCCCACCCGCTCGGGCGCGACGTGCTCGTACGTGTCGGGCCGCTTGTTCACGGCCGAGACGTGGATGCCCCCCTTGTGCGCGAAGGCGGCCTCGCCCACGTAGGGGGTGCGGGGGTTCGGGACGAGGTTGGCGCGATCGTCGACGTAGCGCGCCAGCGTCGTCATCTCGTCCAGGCGCTGCGGCTGGAGCGCGCCGAGCTTCAGGACCAGGTTCGCGAGCACGGTGAGCAGGTCGGCGTTGCCGCAGCGCTCGCCGTAGCCGCCGACGGTGCCCTGCACGTGCCGGGCACCCGCCTCGACGCCCGCCAGCGCGTTGGCCACGGCCAAGCCGCCGTCGTTGTGGGTGTGGACGCCGACCGGCACGCTCCAGCGCGCCATCACCTCGCGGACGCCCGCGGCGACGTGCGCGGGCAGGGCGCCGCCGTTGGTGTCGCACAGCACCAGCCGCTCCGCGCCGCCCCGCACGGCGGCGGCGAGCGTCTCGAAGGCGTACGCGTCGTCGGCGACGAGGCCGTCGTAGAAGTGCTCGGCGTCGTAGACGACGCGCACGCCCTGGGCGCGGCAGAACGCCACGGAGTCCTCGATCATGCGCAGGTTCTCGTCGAGGCTGGCGCCGAGCGCCTCGGTGACGTGCAGCGTCCAGGACTTGCCGAACAGGGTGACGACGGGCGTGCGGGCCGCGAGCAGGGCGCGCAGGTTGGGGTCGTCCTCGGGGGCGGTGTCCTTGCGCCTCGTGCTGCCGAAGGCGGCGAGCCGCGCGCGCGCGAGCGGGACGTCGCGCATGCGCTCGAAGAACGCCACGTCACGCGGGTTCGACCCGGGCCAGCCGCCCTCGATCAGGTCGATCCCGAACGCGTCGAGCTTCCGGGCGACCGCGACCTTGTCGTCGCTCGTGAACGAGACCCCCTGCCCCTGGGTGCCGTCGCGGAGCGTGGTGTCGTAGAGCTCGACCGTGACGCCGGTCAGCGCGGGCCGCCCCTGGAGCGGCGCGGCGCTCACGGCGTCGCGACGCCCGTGGCGGTCGGCCGCGCCACGCCGGCCGCGAGCTTGTTGAGCACGTCCACGTAGGCGCGCGCGGAGGCCTCGACGACGTCGGTCGAGAGGCCACGCCCGTGCACCGAGCGGCCCTCGCTGCTCACGCGGACGGTGACCTCACCGAGGGCGTCCTTGCCGGAGCCGACCGAGCGGAGCTCGTAGCCCTCGAGCGCGAGCGGCACCTGCGCGATGCGCTCGAGCGCCTTGTAGACGGCGTCGACCGGGCCGTCACCGGTCGCGGCCTCCTCGTACGTCCCGGTGTCGGTGGTGAGCCGCACGGTCGCGACGGGCGTCATGCCGGTCCCCGACTGGAACTGGACCGCGTCGAGCACGTAGGTCTGCGGCACGCGCGCGGTCTCGACGTCGACCAGGGCGCGGATGTCGTCGCCCGTGACGGTCTGCTTGCGGTCGCAGAGGTCCTTGAACTGCTTGAAGAGCGCGTTGAACACGTCCGCGTCGAGCTCGGCGTAGCCCATGTCGTCGAGCGTCTTGCGGAAGGCGCGGCGACCCGAGTGCTTGCCCATCACGAGCACGCCCGCGTCGCGTCCGACCGTCTCGGCCGACATGATCTCGTACGTCTCCACCGCCTTGATCACGCCGTCCTGGTGGATGCCCGACTCGTGCGCGAAGGCGTTGTCGCCCACCACGGCCTTGTTCGGGGGCACCATGGTGCCGGTCATCATCGAGACCATGCGCGAGGTCCGGTAGAGCTCGCGCGTCGCGATCTGCGTCGTGTGCCCCCAGAAGTCCTTGCGGGTCTCGAGCGCCATCACGACCTCCTCGAGCGAGGCGTTGCCGGCGCGCTCGCCGATGCCGTTCACGGTGCACTCGACCTGTGTGGCCCCCGCGCCGACCGCCGCGAGCGAGTTCGCGACCGCGAGGCCGAGATCGTCGTGGCAGTGGGTGCTGACGTGCACGGCGTCGGCGCCGGGGATCTGCCGGCGCAGCTCGCGCACCATGGCGCCGTACTCCTCGGGCATGCCGTAGCCGACGGTGTCGGGGATGTTGATGGTGGTGGCGCCGGCCGCGACGGCCGCGCCGTAGAGCCGCACGAGGAAGCCGAAGTCGGCGCGGGTGCAGTCCTGCGCCGAGAACTCGACGTCGTCGGTGTACTCGCGCGCGAGCTTCACGTGGGTGAGGGTCGCCTCGATGACCTCGTCCTCGGTCTTGCGCAGCATGTGCTCGAGGTGGATCGGCGATCCCGACGTGAACACGTGGATCCGGCCCTTGGCCGCGTGCTCGAGCGACTCGGCCGCGCGTTCGACGTCGGCGCGGGCGGTGCGCGCGAGCGCGCAGATCACGGGTCCCGACACCTCGCGGGCGATCCGGCTGACGGCCTCGAAGTCGCCCTGGCTGGTGATCGGGAAGCCCGCCTCGATGATGTCGACGTTCAGGCGGGCGAGCTGCTTGGCGATCTCGATCTTCTGGGCGGTGTTGAGCGCGACGCCGGGCGTCTGCTCGCCGTCGCGGAGCGTGGTGTCGAAGATGCGGACGTGCGCCATGGTGCTACCTCCATGGGAGTCGTGCGGGGGTGGGCGGGCCGTGCGACCGGGTGGGGATCAGTCGCGGCCCGGTAGTCGCCCGCCGCGGGGGCGCGTGGCGCTCCCCCGCGGCCCCGGGGAGAGCCTCACGCCTTCGCCTTCGGCTTCTGCGCGATGAACGGCATCATCGCGCGCAGGCGCGCGCCGACGTCGGCGAGGAGCGACTCGCTCGTCGCGCGGCGCTGCGAGCGCAGCCGCGGCTGGCCGACCTGGTGCTCGAGCAGGAACTCGCGGGCGAAGGAGCCCGTCTGGATGTCGCGCAGGATCTCCTGCATCTCCATGCGCGTCTCGTCCGTGACGAGCCGCGGGCCGCTCACGTAGTCGCCGTACTCGGCGGTGTTGGAGATCGAGTGCCGCATCTGCTCGAAGCCGCCCTCGTAGATCAGGTCGACGATCAGCTTCATCTCGTGCACGCACTCGAAGTAGGCGATCTCCGGCTGGTAGCCGGCCTCGACGAGCGTCTCGAACCCGGCCTGCATGAGCGAGGTGACGCCGCCGCAGAGGACGGCCTGCTCGCCGAAGAGGTCGGTCTCCGTCTCCTCCTCGAAGGTGGTGACGAGGACGCCGCCGCGCGTGCCGCCGATGGCCTTGGCGTACGCGAGGCCGCGCTGCGTGGCCGTGCCGCTCGGGTCCTGGTGGACGGCCAGGAGGCAGGGGACGCCGCCGCCCTCGACGTACGTGCGCCGGACCAGGTGACCGGGCCCCTTGGGCGCGACCATGAACACGTCGACGTCGGCCGGCGCCTGCACCTGGTGGAAGTGGACGTTGAAGCCGTGGGCGAAGAGGAGCGCGTTGCCGGCCTCGAGCCCCGGCGCGATCTGCTCCTTGTAGATGGCCCCTTGCACCTCGTCGGGGAGCAGCACCATGACGAGGTCGCCCTCGCGCGCGGCGTCGGCCACCTCGAGCACGCGCAGTCCGGCCGCTTCGGCCTCGGCCCAGGACGCCGAGCCGCGACGAAGGCCGACGATCACGTCGAGGCCCGACTCCTTGGCGTTGAGCGCGTGGGCGTGGCCCTGGGATCCGTAACCGATGACCGCGATGGTCTGGCCGGCGAGGTGCTCGAGGTTGGCGTCGTCGTCGTAGTAGATGGTGGCCATGATCTCCTTGGCGCCTCAGGCGGCGCGGGACGTGCTGGTGGGGGTGTCGGCGGATCGTTGGGAGGCGGAGCGCGTGAGCGCGACGCGGCCCGTACGGATGAGCTCGAGGATCCCGAACTCGCGCATCTGGTCGATGAAGGCGTTCATCTTGCCCTCGTCGCCGGTCACCTCGAACACGAGCGCGTTGCGGTCGACGTCGATGATGCGGGCCCGGAAGTCCTGGGCGATCTGGCGGATCTCGACGCGGTCCTCGGGCGTGCGCACGGCGACCTTGATGAGCATGAGCTCGCGGTCGACCGACGGACCCTCGGTGTGGTCGGTGACCTTGAGCACGTCGATCAGCTTCTGGAGCTGCTTCTGCAGCTGCTCGATCGTGCCCTGCTCGCCGCTGATCACGAAGGAGGTGCGGCTCAGGCCCGGCGTCTCGGACTGCGCGACCGAGAGCGACTCGATGTTGTAGCCGCGGCGCGCGAAGAGCCCGGAGATGCGCGAGAGCACGCCCGGCCTGTCGCGCACCGTGACCGAGAGCACGTGGCGCCGCACGCGGCCCGAACCGTCGCGTCCGTGCGCGCTCACGCTCCCGCCTCCACGGGCACGCCCTCGCCCTCGTCGGGCTCCTGGTCGCCGATCACCATCTCGTCGATGCCCGCTCCGGCCGGGATCATGGGGAACACCTTCTCGGACTCGTACACCACGAAGTTTATGAGCACGGGCTTCTTGGCGGCGATCGCCGCCGGGATGACGCGCGCGGCTGTCTCGCGGTCGAACACGTTGTGCCCCTCGATGCCGTAGGCCTCGGCGAGCTTGGCGAAGTCGGGGTTCGAGTCGGCGAGGTACACCTCGGAGTAGCGCTGGGCGTGGAACATCTCCTGCCACTGCCGCACCATGCCGAGCATGCCGTTGTTGCAGATGGCGATGACGATGGGGAGCTGGTGCTTGTAGATGGTGGCGAGCTCCTGGATGTTCATCTGGACGCTGCCGTCGCCGGCGACGCACACCACGGTCTCGCCGGGGCGCGCGAACGCGGCGCCGATCGCCGCCGGCAGCCCGAAGCCCATCGTGCCGAGGCCGCCGGAGCTGATCCAGGTCCGCGGTCGCGACGTCGGGAAGAGCCGCGCGGCGAACATCTGGTGCTGCCCGACCTCGGTCGTGACGACGCAGTCGCCGCCCGTGGCGGCCTCGAGCATCTGGATGACCTCTTGCGACACCAGCGGCTTGTCGGTCGCGAAGCGCTCCGGGTAGCG
>SKWV01000491.1 GCA_007128755.1 Trueperaceae bacterium | reverse complement strand
GCCGGTGAGCAACCGAGGCGGCGCGGTGCGGTGCCGCCTCGGTCGCTAGCGGAGCCGCGCCAGCGAGCGACGGATCAACGTCTCGGCGGTCGCGTCGGCGTCGGCGGCCGCCAGATCGTGCACGGCGCTGCGCACGGCACCCTCGCGGTAGCCGAGCGTGACGAGCGCCGCGACGGCGTCGTCGACCGCGGGCGTGGGCGCCGCTCGGGTGCGCACGGCGCCCGCCGCGAGCTCGACCGGCAGCTTCGCCTTGAGCTCCACGATGATGCGCTCCGCGGTGCGCTTGCCGACGCCGGGCGCGGTGGCCAGCAGCGCCGCGTCCTCGCGGTCGACGGCGTCGGCGATGATCTCGGTCGCCAGCGCCGAGAGCAGGCCCAGGGCGACCTTGGGCCCCACGCCGGAGACGTTGATGAGGTGCCGGAACAGCACCAGCGCGTCCGCGTCGGCGAACCCGTAGAGGGTCAGGCTGTCCTCGCGCACCACCAGGTGGGCGTGGAGCGTGACCTCGGAACCGGGGCGGCAGCGCGCGAGCGTGCGCGCGGGCGCGAGGAGCTCCAGGCCCAGCCCGCCGACCTGCACGACGACGCTGCCGGAGCGCACCTCGGTCACGGAGCCGGAGACGGAGGCGATCACGCGTCGCCGAACAGCGGCGCGAAGATCGCGTCGTACCCGATGTCGGAGAGGAGACCGCAGCCGGTCATGCGCATGGCGTAGTGGAGCTCCGTCTCGAGCGCGTGCAGCGAACGGTCGCTCTCGATCACGACCGCCTCGGCGCCCACCGCGAGGTAGCGGAACACGTCGATCCCGGAGGCGACGGGCCCGCCGGCGTAGACGGCGAGCATGCCGCCGACGGCGTCGACGACGTCGGGGAGCGCCTCGATCGTGGCCGGACCGCGCAGGTGCCGCCCAGCGCCGCCGTGCACGACGACGGCGTCGAGCCCCGCCTCCGCCGCGACGCGCGCGTCATCCGGGCTGGCGATGCCGTAGAGCCAGACGGGGCGGCCGGCGGCGGCGGCGAGCTCCGCGAGGTCCTCACGCGTTCGCGGGCGCCAGGGCTCGTCGCCGTAGGGGGACGAGTCGCCGAGGCGGGAGACGTCGAGCACGATCGCCGCGACGTCGAGCTCGGTGAGCCGCCGCACCTCCGGCATCAGCTCGCCCATCTTGGTGGAGCGCACGATGGGGATGGCCCACGGCGTCCGCGCGTCGATCACGCGCGCGCCGTCGACGAGGGCGAGGCCGCCATCGCCATGGGTGTCGGCGCTCAGGCGCGGCAGGACGGGCGCGGAGAGCCGGCGGCCCAGCAACGTGCAGCCGCTGTCGACGTCGTAGACGTCGTGCAGGAGCCGGGGGACGAGTTGGTACTGCTCGAGCGCCTCGAGGTCGCGGTCAGGGTGGCTCATCGATGGGAGCCATGATACGGCGGCGACGCTGCCGGGCGCCGGCGCAGTCCCGCCGAGGTGTGCTCACGCCTGCTCAGACGAAGAAGAGGCTGCGCACGGCGGGCGACACGACCGCCGCGATGAGCAGGCCCACCCAGCCGACCAGCAGCGCGGCCAGCACCGTCAGGGCGTTCCCGCGCTGCCGGTGGAGCTGCGTGAGGCCGATGCCGATGACCGCCAGGAGGATCACGGGTGTGCCGAAGGCGATCGCCCACACCAGCCCGGTCGCGATGACGGCCAGGCTCGCGCTGTAGCGGCGCGACAGGGCGGGGTAGAGGATGCCGCGGAAGTACAGCTCGGAGAGCGGGATCAGCGCCAGCGCCACGACCGTGAGCGTCGTCGGCCGCGACAGGTCCAGGAAGAACGTCCCGAAGATGCCGGACGCATCGGTGTACGTCAAGAAGGCGATGACGAGCCCCACGATGCCGACACCGACGAGCAACCCGAGCGCGAGCTGGTCGCTCTTGCCCAGGAGCCGTTCGATGGGATCGACGCCCGCCTGCCGGGCACGCTGCCAGGCGAGTCCGGCGGCGACCAGGGCGAACGCGATGAAGTACACCGCGCGCGCCTCCCCCTGCTGGAGGGGCGTCACCAGCGCGAACAGGTTCTGGTACACGAGCGAGGAGTAGGCGAGCGCCGCCGCCAGCCCCATGAGGGCGCTGGCGAGCAGGATGCCGTAGGCCTGGCCCACGGACCAGCCGTGGGGGCTCGAGGCGTCCGCCTGAGCGACCACGCCGGTCTGCAGGCTCGCCTGCCGGCTCTCGCCCACGAGGTGCAGCCCCAGCAGGACCACGAGCGCCAGCAGCCACATCATCGTGTTCGAGGCGAGGTCGGTCAGGAGGTTCCCCCGCCGCATGGCCTCGCGCAGGGCGATGCCGCCGCTCTGCAGGTCGCCCTGCGCGTAGTAGAGCAGCGCCAGCACGCGCAGGTCGTCGGACTGGCCGCCGGAGTCGCGCAGGCTGCGGAGCGCGAGGGCCTCCTCGATCCGGTCCGTGGCGGGGCCGAGCGCGCCGTCCGCCCAGTGGAGCCGGCCCTGGAGCGAGGTGACGTCGGGGTTGCGCACGTCACCGGAGATGCGCTCGTAGTGCCTGAGCTGCTCCATGGCGCCGGCGGTGTCGCCGAGCCGGAAGCGCAGCTGCGCGTCGGCCAGCCGGTAGCGGACGTTGAGGCCGTCGAGCACGACGGCGCGGTCGTACGAGCGCAGCGCGTCCTCGTAGCGTCCGTCACGAGCGGCCAGCGCGGCTTCGAGGAACGCGACGCGCGCCGAGAGCTCGAGGTTGACGTCGCGGGCGAGTGCGGCCGCGGCGGTGGCGGCGAGACCCGCCGCCTCTTCAAAGGCCTCGCTCAGGAAGGCGATCTCGGCGAGCAGGACGATCGGCTCCGGCCCCTCGACCTGCCGGCGGATCCGGTTGAGCCGCGTCTGCGCGGAGCCGAGCTCGCCCAGCTCGATCTCGATGCGGCCCAGCGCGAGCTCGGCGGCGAGCATGCCGGGCTCGGCCTGGAGCGCGTTGAGGCAACTCTGACGAGCCGTGCCGTGATCGCCGCCCGCCTCGAACCGGAGGCACTCCTGGAGGTAGCGGTCGGAGCTGAACGCTTGAGCGTGGACGGCGGAAGCGAGCAGCATGCCGAGCATGGCGAGCAGCGCCACCGCCCGGACGGGCGACGGCGAACCTGGCGGGCGTGGAGCGCTGCGGCTCCTGTGACGATCGTTCGGCATCGCGGCGACCTCTCACGACTCTCAGTCTTGAGGGGCAGTGTTGCGCATCGAGGACGGCGTCGGCGTCAAAAGGTTCACGATGCAGCGACGTCCGGATGAAGGGTCGCTGAACGATCCGAGCGCCGGCCGGACGCTGCGGCACCATCGTGGTTGCTAGCATGCGCACATGGGTGCAGCGCTCTACTGGTTCGTCCTCGCGCAGACGTTGGCCAGCCTGCCGCAGTTCGAGGCGGGCACGGAGCTGCGTTTCGTGTCGCCGGACCTGCTGACGGTCTACTCGAGCGGGCGCGTGGTGGAGGACCAGCTGGTCATCGACCTGCCGCTCGACGCCGGTACCGAGCTGCGCCTCCTGGTCTTCCCGCCCGGCGCCAGCGACGAGGTCATCGCCCAGGTGCTCTCGGGCGGCGTGGCCGTGTACGGCAAGGTCTCCGACGATCGCTCGGACATCATGGTGCGCTTCCCCGGTCAGGACGCAGCCAGGTCGCTGCGCGCCTGGCTCCAGGAGGAGCGCGGCGTCAAGCTCGTCCTCGTCACCCGGAGGTCATCGTGACCAAGCACGTGTTGATCGTCGAAGACGATCTCGACATCAGCCGGCTGCTGACGCTGGAGCTCCAGGAGTCCGGGTTCCGGGTCAGCGCCTTCGCGACGGGTGTCCGCGGCCTCGCGGCCATCCGCGAGGAGCGGCCCGACCTGATCATCCTGGACCTCGGGCTCCCCGACCTGTCGGGCGCCGAGATCGCCCGGCGCGTGCGCCGGACCGACCTCATCCCGATCATCATCCTCACCGCGGCCGACGACGTCGAGACCAAGGTCGAGATGCTCAACGCCGGCGCCGACGACTACCTGGCCAAGCCGTTCCACGTCGAGGAGCTGATCGCGCGGGTGGGCGTGCAGCTCCGCAAGCACAGCGTCGGGGCGCCCCGCACCATCGGCGACCTCACGATCGACGGGGTGCGGCGCCAGGTGTTCTGGACGGGCGACGAGGTCAAGGTGTCGCCGCGCGAGTTCGAGCTGCTGCAGTACCTCGCCACGCAGCCCGGCCGCGTGTACAGCCGGAGGGAGATCGAACAGAACGTGTGGGGCGGCGACCTGCCGCCGACATCGAACGTCGTCGACGTGCACATCGCCAACATCCGGAGCAAGATGCGTGAAGCGGGTGGCTTCGGCGTGATCAGGACGGTGCGTGGCGTCGGGTACGCGATCAAGGGCTGACGGGATGCGCCCTCCCGCGCGGGCCCTGCCGCTGCAGTGGCGCGCGGCGGCGCTCACCAGCCTCGCCATCGCCCTGCTCTCCGTGATCGCGTCGGCGGCCGCGTTCGTCGTCGTGCGCTCCACCCTGCAGGCCGATCTCCAGCAGACGCTGCACGGCGACGCCGTGCGCGTCGCGCGCCTCTACGAGGTCGGCACCGCCGGCAGCGTGCGCGACACGCTCGCCGGTCCCACGGGCGGCGTGATCGTGCAGCTCTACGATCCGCTGGGGGGCCTGTTGGTCGCCTCGGACGCGCGCTTCGAGACGCCCGCGGCGGCGCTGCCGCCTTCCGTGGTGCTGCAGGCGCGCGAGCAGGGCGAAGGCGCCTGGCGCGGCGAGCTCACCGGCGTCGGGGTGCAGGTGGCCCTGGTGCCCTTCGCCTTCGGCGTGGTCGCCGTGGCCGGCGACACGGGGTTCATCGGCAGGGCCTTGGCGAGCCTCTCGCGCACGCTCACCGCGACCGCGATCGTGATGGTGCTGCTCTCGGGCGTGGTCGGGTTCACGGTCGCGAGCGCCATCGTCCG
>SKWV01000059.1 GCA_007128755.1 Trueperaceae bacterium | reverse complement strand
CGGTCCCTCCTCCGGCTCTCGGGCATGGCTCAAGCGCGCGCTGCCCCTGATCCTCTTCGCGCTCAGCATCGTCGCGACCGCCGTGCTGATCACGCAACGCGGCGAGGACCTGGAGCTGCTTCGCACGCTCGACGTGCCGGCCGTCCTCCTCCTCGTGGTCATGCAGGCGATCTACCTCGTCGTGCAGAGCGGGCGCTTCCACGTGGTGCTCGTCAAGCTGGCCGACAGGCGCGTCGGCTTCTGGCCGTGGCTGCAGCTGTTCGTCCTGGGCCGCTTCTTGAACCTGTTCGTGCCGCAGGCGGGCAACGTCTATCGCGGCGTCGAGCTGAAGCGGCGCTTTGAAGTCGGCTACACGCGCTTCGTCGCGGCCTTCGTCAACGCGCCCTGGGTGGCGATGGTCCTGAACTTCGCCCTCGGGGCCGTGGTGGTGGCGCTCTGGCAGCCTGGTGCGCGTGTCGGGGAGTGGCCGCTCGGCCTGCTGCTCGGCGTCGCGACGATCGCGACCGCCCTCGGACCGTTCGCGGTCTCGCTGCTGCTGCCGCTGCTGCCGAGACGTTTCCGGGCCCTCGCGTGGCTGCACGCTCGGCTCGCCGAGATGCTGCGCGTCACGCTCACGAGCCTGCGCGACGGCGCCTACATCATGAGGGTGGTGGCGTGGACGCTCGCGGCCTTCGTGCAGGCGGTCGCGATGCTGTGGATCTGCTTCGTGGCCATCGGTGTCGACGTCGGCCTCGCCGAGGCCGTCGCCTTCTACGTCCTGCTCCAGCTCGCCACCTACGTGGCGATCACGCCCGGCAACCTCGGGATCCAGGAGCTCGCGTTCGCGGGCTTGGCCACGGGCATGGGCGCGGGTGCGGTCGAGGGGGTCGTGGTCTCGGGGCTCGTGCGCGTGACCGGCGTGATCGCGCTGCTCGCGCTGGCGCTCCCGCTCGGCGGTGTCGAGGCGCTGCGAGCCAGCCGGCGGGCGCCAGCGATCGCGCTCCGGGTCCCAGCACGTAGCGAACCGTGAGCAGCGCCGAAGGCCCTGTGGGCGAGGGCCTGCGGCGCGTCGAGTTCATCGGCGATCGGCCGCTACGACCCCGGCTGCCTGGCCGCGGACTCGGTCTGGTCCACGAAGAACCGCACGAGCTCGTCGGCGATGGCGGGGGCGCCGAGCGCCACGGCGAGATGACCGACTCCGGCGAGCTCGCGCACCTCGGCATGCTCGACGTGCGCGGCGACGTGCCGCGTGCCGTCGCTGAGCCAGCGCAGCGCCGTGTCGGCTCCGCGGAGCAGCAGGACCGGCGCGGTGATGCGCGCGAGGACCGTGGGGTCGGTCGGACTCCATGCTCCGGGTTCGGACTCCTCGTGGATCTCCTGCAGGAGGACCGGCACGTAGCGCGCCGCTTCCTCGGCGTAGTTCGAGGCCGTGATGTCGGCGAGCTCGACGTCGTTGGCGATGACGTCGAAGAAGCTCCGCGCACCGTCGGCGTAGCGTCCCTCGGCGACCGCGCGCTCGACCCGCTCGACGGTGCCCTCGAACAGGGCCGCCTCCTCCGAGCCGAGCGCCTCGGATGCGCCCGGTTCGTACGCCGCCACGGCGGCAACGGCCGCACTGCGCGCGGCGGCACCGATCGCCAGCACGGCGCCGCTCGATTCGCCGACCAAGCCGACCGGCTCGCCGATGCTCTCGGCGAAGGACGTGACGTCCTCCACGAGGCGCTCGCTGGCGTGATCGGGAGCGTCGGCGCTGAACCCGCGGCCTCGCGTGCTCATCGCGTAACACGTGAACCGGTCGGTGAGTCGGGGCAGCATTCTGCCCCAGCTGGTGTCGCCGTCGTCGATCCCGCCGTTGACGAGGACGAGCGGCGGTCCGTCACCGTGCACGGTGCCGGCGATCTGCGTACCGTCGTCCGACAGCACCCGGTGGATCCGCACGTGGCGGTCGATCACGTTCGTGGTGGTTGCCTGCGGCATGAGCTTCTCCTCTCGTAGGAGGCGCGACGGCGAGCTGCCCCCGCGCTGCTGCAGATAGCACGAGCATGCTATCTTTCGGCATAGTGGCACGGTCGTGCTATCTTGTCAACCATGCATGACCAAGACGCCCCACGCAGCGCGCGGCGCCGTTCCGACGGCGAGCGGACGCACGCCGCCATCCTCGAGACGGCCATGCAGATCGCCTCGGTCGAGGGTCTGGGCCACCTCACGGTCGGTAGGCTCGCGCGCGAACTGGGCGTCAGCAAGAGCGGCGTCTTCGCGCACTTCCGATCCAAGGAGCGGCTCCAGCGGGAGACGATCCGGGCCGCCATGGAGGTGTTCGAACGTGAGGTCCTCGCACCGGGGCTGGGCGCACCACCGGGTCTGGCGCAGGTCGAGGGCTTCTGCGCCGCCTATCTCTCGTACCTCGAGCGCGGCGTGTTCCCCGGCGGCTGCTTCTTCGCGCACCTCCTCGCCGAGTTCGATGCGCCGAGCGGACCGATCCACGACACGGTCGCGAGCATCCAGAGAGAAGCCGTGGGCTCGCTCGAGGGCCTGATCGCGACCGCTCAGGAGCGGGGCGAGCTCGATGCGCACGCGAGCCCGGCGCAGCTGGCCTTCGAGCTCTACGCCGCGCTGGAGTTCGCCAACTACCTGTCGACGCTGCACCGCGATCCGTCGATCATCGACCTGGGTCGCCAGGCCGTGCGGGCCGCACTCGACCGCGTCACGCCGCACGAGTCCCTCGGCCGGCGACCGTAGCCGATGCGGTCACCACCGCGTCCCGACGCGCGCACGGGGTGCGGTGCGATACTCCCACCATGATCCCCAAGACCATCATCGAGCCCTTCCGCATCCACTCGGTGGAGCCGCTGCGCATGACCACGGAGGCGGAGCGTCGAGACGCGATCGCCGCCGCCGGCTACAACCTCTTCTCGCTCCGCTCCGACGACGTCCTCATCGACCTGTTGACCGACTCCGGTACCGGCGCCATGTCGAGCGAGCAGTGGGCGGGCATCCAGCGCGGCGACGAGGCGTACGCCGGCTCGCCCTCCTGGTTCCGGTTCGAGGCCGCCGTGCAGACGCTCTTCCCGCTCCCGCACGTGATCCCCACGCACCAGGGCCGCGCCGCCGAGAAGATCCTCATGAGCGCGATCGGCGGTCCCGGCCGCATCGTGCCCAACAACACGCACTTCGACACCACCCGAGCGAACGTCGAGGCCACCGGCGCCGAGGCCGTCGACTTCGTCATCCCCGAGGGGCTCGATCCCGCGCTCGAGCACCCCTTCAAGGGGAACATGGACTTGGGGCGCTTGGGCGCCTTCCTGCAGGAGCGCTCCGCCGACGTCCCCGCCGTGTTCGTCACCATCACCAACAACTCGGGCGGCGGGCAACCGGTGTCGCTCGAGAACCTGCGCGGCGTCAGGGCGCTCTGCGACGCGCACGGCGTACCGCTCTTCCTCGACGCCTGCCGCTTCGCCGAGAACGCCTGGTTCATCCGCGAGCGCGAGGCCGGCCAGGGCGATCGAGACGTGGTCGACATCGTCCACGACATGGCCGCGCTCGCCGACGGCATGACCATGAGCGCGAAGAAGGACGGCCTGGCCAACATCGGCGGCTGGCTGGCCGTGCGCGACGACGACCTCGCGGCGCGCTGCCGCAACCTGCTCATCCTCACGGAGGGCTTCCCCACCTACGGCGGGCTCGCCGGCCGCGACCTCGACGCCATCGCACAGGGCCTCCGCGAGGTCGTCGAGCACGACTACCTGCGCTACCGCATCCGCTCGACCGGCTACCTGGGCGACGGGCTGCACGAGGCCGGCATCCCGGTCGTGCGCCCCATCGGCGGCCACGCCGTCTACCTCGACGCACGCGCGCTCCTGCCGCACATCCCGCCGCTGCAGTACCCGGGGCAGGCGCTCGCGGTCGCCCTCTATGAAGCCGGCGGCATCCGCTCCTGCGAGATCGGCACCGTGATGTTCGGTCGCCGTCCCGACGGCAGCGAGCACCCCGCCGCCCTCGACCTCGTGCGCCTCGCCGTGCCGCGGCGCACCTACACGCAGAGCCACGTCGACTACGTGATCGAGATCTGCGCCGACGTCGCGTCGCGGGCCCGGGACCTGCGCGGCTACCGGATCGTCCAGGAGCCGCCGGTCCTGCGGCACTTCACGTCGCGGTTCGAGCCGCTGACGGACTGACGCCGCGCGCGGGAGCGTGCGACGCGTCCCGCGGCGCCCTCAGCCCCTCGCCCGCCGGCGCGCCGTTCCCCGCGTCGCCTCCCGCCAGAGGTGCCGGGCGACGACGCCCAACCCCGAACCGGGCTCCTGCTGCGGGGCGCGGCCGGCGGCCAGGCGGTCCATCTGCTCGGAGTACCACCCCGTCGCCGCCTGCGCATGGAGCGCACGGAGCGTCGTCGAGGCGGCCCGAGAGCCGGGCACGCCGGGCGCGAGGCGCATGTCGCGCTCCGGGCTCCTCAGGGGCTCGGACCCGCCCGAGAGCAGGCGCGACGCCAGCGTCGGCTCGAGGCAGAAGGGCCGTGCGATCCCCAGCACGTCGACCTCGCCGGAACGCAGCACCTCGTGCATGAACGCCGGCGTGCGGAAGCCGCCGGAGACCATCAGGGCCACCTCCGGCGCCGCCGCGGCGATCGCGCGCGCGTACTCGAGGAAGTAGGCCTCCCGCGTGCGCGTGCGAGCCGCCGGAGCGTCGTGGCCCGCGAAGGCCACGCGTTCGTAGGTGCCTCCGCTGATCTCGAGGAGGTCGACGGCCGACCCCGCCAGCATGCGCACGACCTGGACGGACTCCTCGTGCGTGAAACCGCCACGCTGGAAGTCCGACGCGTTGAGCTTCACCGAGACCGGGAACCGCTCTCCGACCGCGTCGCGCACCGCTCCGACGACGTCCAGCAGGAACCGCGCACGCGCCTGGAGCGAGCCTCCCCAGGCGTCGGTGCGGCGGTTGGTGCGCGGCGAGAGGAACTGACTGATTAGG
>SKWV01000358.1 GCA_007128755.1 Trueperaceae bacterium | reverse complement strand
GCCACGTTCCGCAACGCGGGGTACCCCGTGTTCACCGGCACCCAGGGCGCGCTCACGATCGTGTTGGTCGGACCCTTCGACAGCGAGGGCGCCGCCGAGCAGGCCATGGCCAGCATCAGGGCCGGCGGCTTCGGCATCGAACCCGTCATCTATCGCTTCCGTCCGGATGCCCCGTCGGCTGCCGCGTCGACACCGGCACCGGCACCAGTGACCGCGGCTCCGGCACCCGTCGCCGCGGCGCCCGCCGCGTCGGCCGCGGCGCCCGCCACCACGGCCGACGGCCGCTACCTGCAGGTGGGGGCGTACGGATCGGTGGAGAGCTCCAACCCGTTGCGCGACCGCCTCGCGGGCCTCGGCTTCGCCGCCAGCGAGCGGCGAGAGGACGGACTCATCAAGCTGCTCATCGGGCCCTTCGACCAGGACGGCCTCGGCCGTGCCCGGCAGCAACTCGCGGCACAAGGGATCGAGAGCTTCCCTCGCTGATGGCGAGCATCCCGACCGCGACGGTCGGTCGGCTCGTCACGTACCTCCGTGCTCTCGCCGAGCTCGAGGAGGAGCAGAGCGAGAAGACCTCTTCGGACGAACTCGCGCGGCGCGCCCAGGTCTCCGCGTTCCAGGTGCGCAAGGACCTCGCCTACTGTGGCCGGTTCGGGACCCGCGGGTCCGGCTACCAGGTCGCCGTGCTCGTGCGCGAGCTGCGCCGGGTGTTGGGCCTCACGCGGCCATGGCACGTCGCGATCATGGGCATGGGCAGGCTCGGCCAGGCGCTGGCCGACTACCCGAACTTCGATCAGTACGACTTCCTGTTGCGAGGCGCGTTCGACGCCGACGCGCGCAAGGTCGGCATGGTCGTCGGCTCGATGACGGTCGCGCACGTCGATGCGCTGCCCGAGGCGGTCACGCGCGACGCCATCGACCTGGCGTTCCTGACCGTGCCCGCCGGTGCGGCCCAGAGCGCCGCCGACGCGCTGATCGCCGCCGGCGTCCGCGGCATCCTCAACTTCGCGCCCACCATGATCGACGTGCCCGACGGCGTCCGTGTGGAGCCCGTCGACTTCCTCGCGGGCCTGCAGCGGCTCACCTTCCACATGGGTGCGCGCGCGTCGGAGGCGGCGGTCAGCCCCTGAGGCGGCCGCGGGCGCTGCGGCGCGCTATCCTGGCGCGACATGACCCCTGACCTCACCACCACCCTCGCGACGTTCGAGGAGCGGATCGCGCAGGAGCTCCACTCCGACGTCGCCTTCATCGCGGCGATCGCCGGAGAGCTCGTGGGCGCGGGCGGCAAGCGCTTGCGCCCGACCCTGTCGTTCCTGGCCGCCGAGATGGTCGGCGCCGACGACGACTCGGCGATGGGCGTGGCGCTCGCGGTCGAACTCTTGCACTCCGCGTCGTTGCTGCACGACGACCTCATCGACGACGCCTCGACCCGGCGCGGCGCCGCCGCGGCCTTCAGGCGTTACGGCAACGTCGTCAGCGTCATGTCAGGCGACTTCATGCTCGCGCGCGTCCTGGGCCTGCTCGCGCGCGCGCGCAAGGACGACTTCACCCAGCTCATGTCGGCCACCGCCGTGGCCATCTGTGAGGGCGAGGTGCTGCAGTTCCAGATGGCGACGCTCGAGACGTGGAGCACCGACACGTACCGCCAGGTCATCGAGGGCAAGACCGCGGCGCTCTTCGCGGCGGCCCTCGAGGGCGTCGCGATCGTGGCGGGCGCGCCCGACGAGCAGCGCCTCGCGCTGCGCGAGTTCGGCATGGCCTATGGCCGCGCCTTCCAGATGCGCGACGACTACCTCGACCTGCTCGGCGACGCCGCCACGCTGGGGAAGCCGATCGGGGGCGATCTGCGCGAGGGCAAGGCGACGCTGCCGGTGCTCAGCCTGATCGAGGACGGCCTCGCCGAGCCGGTGGCGATCCTGCGCCGGCACGCCGCCGACGAGGGCGACGTCGCCCGCATGGTCGAGCTGGTGCGGGAGTTCGGTGGCGACGCCCGGACCCGGTCCGCGATCCACGCCGAGGTGGGGCTCGCGCTGGAGTCGCTCACCGCCTTCAGGCGCACGCCCGCGCGCACCGCGCTGGCCGACCTCGCCGCCGCCGAGGCCGACCGCATCGCCTGACCCGCACGGCCACCCGCCGCCGCCGGCGCATCCTCAGAGCGCGCGCGTCTCCTCGGCCACCCACTGCAGGTACTCGCCGAGCCCGCCGGTGGCCGGGTACGCGACCACGCAGGGCAGCTCGTAGGGATGCAGCTCGACGACCGCCGCGGTGGCGGCATCGAGCCGGTCGGCCGTCGTCTTGGCGATCGCGACCACCTCGCGCTCGCGTGTCACGACCCCCTGCCACCGGAAGACCGAGGTCGCGCTCGGCAGGACGTTCACGCAGGCCACGAGACCGCGCTCGACGAGGGTCTCGCTCACTTCGGTAGCCGTCGTCTCGTTGGGGAAGGTCAGGTAGAGCGCGACGACGGGGGAGGGGCGATCGGTCGCCGCGCGGTCGGTTCCCGTGGGGGCGTGCGGAGGCTGGGCCATGCCTCCATCAAAGCCTGCCGAGGCCCCTCGCGACGTGGCGCGACCGACGCGCCGTCCCGTTGTACAAGGCCGACCGCGTCGCAAGGGCTACACTAGCGAGCGATGAGCGATATCGACCGCGAACAGGTTCTCGATTTCTTCCGGCAGCATCCAGAACGGCCCTGGCACGTGCAGGACGTGCAGAAGCGCCTCACCATCGACGACCGCGACGACCTGCACCAGGTCCTGGGCGACCTGGTCGACGACGGCCGGCTGATCCGTACCAGACGGCGTACGTACGGCCTGCCGCAAGAGATGAACCTCTTCGTCGGCAAGCTCCAGGTCACGTCGGGCGGCTACGGGTTCGTGATCAGCGAGGATTCCGGCACCAAGGACCTCTTCGTTCCGGCCGAGCGGCTCGCAGGCGCCTGGGACGGCGACAAGGTCGTCGCCCGGCCCAACCCTATGAAGAGCGACGACGGCCGCCTCTCGGGCGAGATCGTCCGCATCCTCGAGCGTGGCCACGACCGCGTCGTCGGCACGCTCGAGTACGCCCAGGGCTACGCGATCCTGCGTCCCGATTCGGTGCGCCTGCGCGAGCGCATCTTGCTCGTGCCCGACTCCGTCGGGACGCTCGAGGCCGGCATGCGCATCGTCGGCACGATGGTGTGGCCCGAGGCGTCCGGCGAGCGCGATCCGTTCGCCGAGGTCACCGAGGTGCTCGGGCCGGCCGACGATCCCGAGGTCGAGACGCGGGCGGTCATCGTCAAGTACGGCCTCAAGGACGCGTTCGAACCCGAGACGATCGCGGAGGCCGAAGCGGTGCCGCCCACGGTCGACGCCGAGATGCAGGCGGGCCGCACCGACTACCGGAGCATCCCCACCTTCACCATCGACGGCGCCGACGCCAAGGACTTCGACGACGCGCTCAGCCTGGAGCGGCTCGAGGGCCGCGGCAAGTCGCAGCTGTTGCGAGTCGGCGTCCACATCGCCGACGTCTCGTACTACGTCGCCGAGGGGACGAGCCTCGATCGCGAGGCGGTCGAGCGGGCCACCAGCGTCTACCTGCCGGGCATGGTCCTGCCGATGCTCCCCGAGCAGCTCAGCAACGGCATCTGCTCGCTCGTCGAGGGTCAGGCGCGACTCGCGCTCTCCGCGTTCGTCGACCTCACGCGCGACGGCGAGGTCAAGAATGTCAGCTTCAAGGAGACGGTCATCGAGTCCGATGCCCGCCTCACCTACGAGCAGGTGCAGGAGTTCGCCGACGGCGGCCGTCTGCCGGCGGGCAAACGCAAGCTCGAGCGCGACGTCAAGGTACTGCTCGACTTGAGTCAGGCGCTGCGGGCCGCACGCATCGGGGCCGGCTCGCTCGACTTCGACTTCACCGAAGCGAAGGTCGACGTCGACGAGGAGGGGGCGCTGCATCTCACGCCCGTGCGCTCCAACAGCGCGCGGCAGCTCGTCGAAGAGATGATGCTGCTCGCCAACCGGCTGGTGGCGCTCGAGATGCACGAGCGCGACATCCCGTCGCTGTACCGGGTGCACGAGGACCCGAGCGTCGAGAAGATCCAGGTCCTGCAGAAGGCGCTCCAGCGGCTCGGCTACCAGGTCGAGCTGGGCGACGCGAAGCCCCAGGACCTCCAGCGGGTGCTGCAGCAGGCGGCCGGCAAGCCCGAGGCGCAGCTCGTCAACACGCTGCTGCTGAGGAGCCTCAAGCAGGCGCGTTACTCGAGCGAGAACCTGGGCCACTTCGGCCTGGCCTTCGAGAACTACCTCCACTTCACCAGCCCCATCCGGCGCTACCCGGACCTGGTCGTGCACCGCGTGCTGCGGGCGATGCTCCAGCACCGTCTGTCGCCGACGCTCAAGGAGCGCATGCGCCACGACTTCCCGAAGCTGGCCGAGCACGCCAGCACGCGGGAGCGGCTCGCCGAGGACGCCGAGCGTGACCTCAGCAAGTACTTCCATGCCGTCTGGGCGCGGGACCACATCGGCGAGTCCTTCACGGCCGTCGTCTCCGGCGTCACCAACTTCGGTGTGTTCCTGGCGCTGCCGAACGGCGTCGAGGGCCTGATGCACGTCTCGCAGCTCGACGACGACTACTACCTCTTCCTCGAGGACCAGCTCATGCTGATGGGCAAGCACACGCGCAAGCGCTACCGCATGGGCGACCGCGTCGACATCAAGATCCTCTCCAGCACGCCCGTCAACAGGCAGATCGACCTGTTGCCGGCGCACATGGAGATGCCCGAGATCGAGGAGGCGCCAGCCGTGCCCGAGAAGGCGCCCAAGAAGCTCAAGACGCCCGTCGGCGCCAGCGGGCCGACGCCCGCCACACCGGTGCAGGCGAAGGCCGGTTCCGGTCGCGGTCGCGGCAAGCGGGGCGGAGCGGCGAAGGGCGCGCCGGCGGCGAAGGGTGCGCCGGCGGCCAAGGACGCGCCGGCTGCCAAGGCACCCGAGGTCGCGGCGG
>SKWV01000390.1 GCA_007128755.1 Trueperaceae bacterium | reverse complement strand
TGGCTCATCGGCACCACCACCTGCAGCAAGAAGCGCGTGTGGCCGGCACCATCGATGCGCGCCGCGTCCCACAGCTCGTCCGGGATCTGCGCGAAGAACTGGCGGAGCAAGAAGACGATGAAGGCGGTCGACATGAACGGCACCGTGAGCGCCGGCAGCGTGTTGATCCACGAGCCCCACGGCACCACGTCGCCGCGCACGATCAGGAACGAAGGGATGAAGGTGACGGTGCCGGGGATCATCAAGGTCGCGAGCAGCATCGTGAACAAGACGTCGCGCCCGGGGAAGCGGATGCGCGCGAAGGCGTAGGCGGCGAGCGTGCACGTGATCAGCACGCCGAGGATCACGACGAGCGCGATGACGACGCTGTTGCGGAAGTAGCGGTCGAAGTGCGCCTCGTGCCACGCCTGGACGTAGTTCTGCCACTGCGGCGCCGCGGGCCAGGGCGTGCGGGTGTAGGTCTCCCCGAGCGTCATCAGGGAGGTGCTGATCATGCTCAGGAACGGCGTCAGGGCGATCACGGCGCCGACCGCCAGCACGACGTGCACCAGGAAGAGGCCGCCACGCACGCGGCCGCCGTGGTCCCGGCGGCGCGCGGGTCGCGCGGCCGCTCGAGCGCCGAGGCGCGGCTCAGGCACGGAGCGCCCGCCGCCCGAAGACGCGTTGCTGCAGCAGCGTCACCGCGAGGATCACCGCGAACAGCACCAGCGACTGCGTGGCCGCCAGGCCGAAGTCGTTGAGTGCGTAGAAGGTGTCGAAGATCACCAGCGACGCCGTGTCGACGGCGCCGCGCACGGCGGTCTCGCGCATCACGTAGAGATGCGTGAAGGCCTGGAAGGTGCCGATGAACCCGAGCACCGTCAAGTAGAAGGTGACCGGCGCGAGCAATGGGACGGTGATGCCCCAGAACCGCTGCGGACCGCTGGCGCCGTCGATCTCGGCGGCCTCGTAGAGCTCGGTCGGGATCGCGCCCAGGCCGGCGAGGAAGATCACCGCGTTGTAGCCCACGTACGTCCAGATGCCGAACACGATGATGACGAAGAGCGCCAGGCTCGGGCCGGCCCAGAAGCCGCTCACCTCGACCCCGTAGCGCGCCAGGAACTCGCCGAACAGGAGCTCGCCGATCGGTCGCGGCTCGAACAGCCACCGCTGCGGCGCGAACCCGAGCACATCCAGGACGGTGTTGGCCAGGCGCTCCTCGCGCGGGCTGAAGATCGCTCGGAACACCGCCGCGCCGGCGACGGCCGGCGTCACGTAGGGCAGGAAGAAGAGCATCCGGTACAGGCCGCGCGCGCGGATCGGCTGGAACAGGAGCGCGGCCAGGACCAGGGCGAGCGCGATCTGCACGGGCACCGAGATCAACCCGTAGTAGAACGTCCGCTGCAGTCCCGCGATGAAGCGCCCATCGCCCGTCTGCTGCATCATCCCGAAGCCGAGGGCCACGGCGATGCCGGCCGCCATGAGAGCCAAGGCTCCGGCGACGCGGCCGACGCGCTCGGCGGTGGTCCCACGGCCCGTGAACGCCGACGTCCACAGCCAGTGCCCGAGAGCGATCGCGAGGATGCCGCCGAGGAAGAGGGCGAAGCCGACACCGTCGCCGAGGGTCCGCTCGAACTGCTCGAGGCCGACGAAGGCGCCACGCCGGACCCGCCAGCGGTGCAGGCTCATGAAGATGGCGTAGGCGATCGGGAAGAGGCCGAACACGCCGATCACCAGCGTGGCCGGCAGCACGAACAGGTAGCCGGTCAGCCACTCGCCCCATGGTCGGCGCCCGGCGCGCGCCGAGGGCTCGTCGCGTCGGGGCCTCGGCGACGCGATCGCCTGGCGCTCCGCGTCGGGCCTCACGGCGAGCCTCGTCCTGGTGCGGCGCGATCGGCTCCGGTCACGGACGACCATTGTACGCGCCAGCGGAAGGCCCCCGAAGCCGTCCGGGAACGGATGCCCTGGCGAGCGAGCGGCGGACGTGGTCTAGTGGACCATCATGCGAGATGACGAGAGGCACGACGGGTTCGCGACCCGCGCCGTGCACGCCGGGCAGGCGCCCGATCCGCGCACCGGAGCCCACGCGACCCCCATCCATCAGACGTCGACGTTCGTCCTCGGCGACGTCGCGCGCGGCGAGCGCCTCTTCGCGGGCGACGAGAGCGGCTACGTCTACAGCCGCATCGCCAACCCGACCGTGCGCGCCTTCGAGGAGAAGCTGGCGGCGCTCGAGGGGGCCGAGGAGGCCGTGGCCTTCGCCAGCGGCATGGGCGCGATCGCGGCGCTCTGCCTCAGCACGCTGCGCTCCGGCGACGAGATCCTCTTCCTCGGTCCCCTGTACGGCGGCACCCGCGGGCTCTTCCACGACCTGCTGCCGCGCTTCGGCGTCACGGCGCGCCGCGTCGACGACGACGACCTCGCCGCGGCCGTCACCCCGCAGACGCGCATGCTCTACGTCGAGACGCCGACGAACCCGACCCTCGGGATCCACGACCTGCGCCTGGTGGCCGACGTCGCCAGCACGCACGGCCTGCTGAGCGTCGTCGACGGCACCTTCGCCACGCCCTACCTCACGCGGCCGCTCGAGCACGGCATCGACGTCGTCCTCCACTCCGCGACCAAGTACCTGGGCGGGCACGGCGACGCGCTCGGCGGCGTCGTCGCCGGCTCGCAGGAGCTCATGGACGAGGTCCGGCTCGAGGGCCTGCGCCACGTCGGCGCCGCGCTGTCGCCGTCGATCGCCTTCCTGCTCCTGCGCGGCGTCCGCACGCTGCATCTGCGCATGCGCGCGCACTGCGCCAACGCCCGCGCGATCGCCGACGCCGCGCTCGGGCATCCGGCCGTGAGCGCCGTCCACTATCCCGGCCTGCCCGACCACCCGCGTCACGCCGTGGCTGCGAGCCAGATGGACGACTTCGGCGGCATGGTCGCCCTGGAGTTCGTGCACGGCCGCGAGAGCGCCGCGGCGTTCTTGGAGGCGCTCACGCTGTTCGACCACGCCGTCTCGCTCGGCGACGTGAGCTCGCTCGCGTGCCATCCGGCGTCGACCACCCACCAGGTCGTCGAGGAGGAGCTGCGCCTCGCCGACGGCGTGACGGAGGGCCTGGTCCGGCTGTCGGTCGGGATCGAGGACGAGCGTGACCTCGTGCGCGACGTGCGGCAGGCGCTCGACCGGGCCGCGCGCGCCGAGGCGTCGCTGCTGCCCAGCGGCTGACACCGGCTCGCTCGCGCGTCCGCCGCGGCGCCAGGGCGGCGGCCCGCCGGCGGTCGCCACCGACGTGATCACGTGCCGCACGTGCTATCTTCGGCTTCTTCGAGAGCGAAGTCATCGTGCCGGCCTGGGGAGCACGCTCACGTCGTTCGCCCAGGAGGGCAACCATGCATCGTCACCACATCGTCCGCCGCGCCGCGTGGCTCGTGAGCGCGCTCCTCCTCGCCGCATCGGCGTTCGCCGAAGCGCCCCTCGTCGCCGCCGGCTCGTTCGCCGTGCAGATGGTGGCGCAGGGTGCCGCCCCGGACGGCACGATCACCTCGCGCTTCCACGAGGGCGAGGTGCGCGTCGACGTCGTGTCGGAGGACGAGGCGTTCACGGTCCTCTTCGTGATCCGCGACGGCGCCTACGTGCTGCAGGCGTTCGAGCCCGGCCGGGCGGGGGTCCAGCTCGAGGCCACGCTCGCCGAGCTCCTCGCCGACGACGACTACTACGCCGAGTTCGCCGACCTCTTCCTGCTCATGCTCCATCCCGAGTCGCCCGCCCACCCCTGCGTGCACACGCCGCCCGCCGACGGCGTGCTCACGGGCGACTTCGGCGTGTGGGACTGCGAGTCGATCGGCACCGAGATGCTCGGCGGACGCTCCACGACGGTCTGGGAACTCGAGTTCATCTGGGGCCGCGAAGGCCGCATGGCGGTCTTCAACGACCCCAAGCACACGGTCTGGATCGACGACGAGCTCGGCGTGCCCATCGCCTTCGAGGACGGCTTCGGCGACTTCACGGCGACCTTCGGCGCGATCGATCACGCGACGCAGGACGCGGCGCTGTTCGGGCTGCCCGACTGATCCGCGCGGATGCGGGCCGACGGCGCTCACCGCCGGCTCGGCGCGTCGCGCGCGCTTGACACCCTCCGAGCCACGCTGTAGGCTCCGGCGCATGACCGTCGCGCGCCAACGCCTCCAGGACGATAATCACGACATGAGGCGGCACGGGGCGTAGGCGTCGAACGTACCAACGCGTGGACCACCCCGAGGCCGCCCCTCGGGGTGGTCCTGTTGGATGGGTCGGCGCGAGATGGAGGACGACATGACGACGACGAGCGAGATCGAGCACGAACGAACCCTGGTGCGCGATCTCGCGACGCGCACCGGAGAGCACGTGACGCTGCGGGGCTGGGTGCACCAGCGTCGCGACCTCGGCGGCATCCAGTTCCTCCACCTACGCGACCGCAGCGGCATGGTCCAGTGCGTGTTCGAGGGCGCGAGCGTGCCGCTGCACGAGAGCGCCGTGGCGGTCGAGGGCGTGGTGCGCGAGAACGCTCGGGCGCCGGGCGGCATCGAGATCCACGCCTCGCGACTCGACGTGATCAGCCTCGCGACGACGCCGCCGCCGATCGAGATCGCCAAGGAGGCGCGGCACGCCAACCCGGAGACGCTGCTCGAGTACCGCCACGTGTCGGTGCGCGGCCTACGCGCCCAGGCGACCCTCAAGGTCCAGGCGGAGCTCGTGCGCGCCTTCCGCCACGCGCTGCACGAGCGCGACTTCACCGAGATCTTCACGCCCAAGCTCGTCGCCGGCGGCGCCGAGGGCGGCGCGAACCTCTTCGAGGTCGACTACTACGGCACCCGCGCCTTCCTCGCTCAGTCGCCGCAGCTCTACAAACAGATCATGGTCGCCGTGTTCGAACGCGTGTACGAGGTCGCGCCCGTCTACCGCGCCGAGCCCTCGCACACCAACCGGCACCTCTCCGAGTACCTCTCCCTCGACGTCGAGTTCGGCTTCA
>SKWV01000500.1 GCA_007128755.1 Trueperaceae bacterium | reverse complement strand
TTGAAGCGGTCGCTCGTGACCTCCACGCCTCAGCCCCCCGCCGGCGACGCCGAGCGCGCTCCTGGCGCTCGCGCCCCCGCCCGAGCGCGCTGCACGCCCTCCCACAACAGCTCGGCCACGTGCGTCACGCGCACCGTGGCGCCCTCGCGCCGCAGCGTACCGGCGAGCTGCATGAGGCAGCCGGCGTCCGTCGACGTGAGGACGCTCGCACCGGTCGCGTGGATGCCGGCGTGCTTCGCGCGCGCCATCGCCGCCGAGATCTCGGGCATCTTGACGGCGAAGAGCCCGCCGAAGCCGCAGCAGACGTCGTGCCCCACGGCCTCGATCAGGTCGGCGCCGGCGGCGCGCAGCAGGCGCCGCGGCGCGTCCCCGACGCCCATGAAGCGCATGGCGTGGCAGGAGTCGTGGTAGGTGACGCTCACGCCGCGCAGGTCGGCGCCGACGTCGTCGACGCCGAGCACCTCGCTCACGAAGGTCGTGAGCTCGAACGTGCGCTCGGCTAAGTCGGCCGCCGCCGCGGCCTCGGGCGATCCCTCGTCGAACAGGTGCGGGTAGTGGCTGCGCACCATCGCCCCGCACGAGCCCGACGGCAGCACCACGTGGTCGAAGGGCGCGAACACCTCGAGGTGGTGGCGCGCGATGGCGCGGGCCTCGTCGTGATGCCCGGCGTTGAACGCCGGCTGCCCGCAGCAGGTCTGCCGCTCCGGGAACGCCACGTCGACGCCGAGCGAGCGCAGCAGCCGAACCGCGGCGACCACCGCGTCCGGGAAGAGCTGATCGCCCAAGCAGGTTGCGAAGAGCGCGACCTTCAGCGTGACCACATCCTCTCGCGTGTGGCCCACTCTACCCATGACGGGTCTCGTAGGGGCGGCGAGGGCGGGCTCCCCGCCGGCATGCTAGACTCCCGCCCGAAGGTCTTGCGGGAGGTGACATACCGCGAGCCGAATGGCGCCGCCGTGCGGCGCGCCGTCTCGCTCCGGAGGTCACGTGCCCACCCACCGAAGACTCCCCCTCGCGCTCGCCCTGCTCACGCTCGGCCTCGCCCCCGCGGCGACCGCGCTGCTGTTCACGCTCGCGCAGTTCGGCCAGACCCCGCCCGAGACGCTCCCGGTTCCCGTGGCGGTCTTCCTGGGCCTGCTGTTCGCGACGCCGCTCATGTTCATGCTGCGCCGGCTCACGCGCTCCGAGCGGACCCTCGCGCTCGGCGTCGGTGGGGCCGCGGCCGTCGCATCGGCGCTCGCCCTCGCGCCCTTCGGCTTCCCCGCCACCCTCGGCCTGGTGACGGCGGGCGTCACCGGCGCCGGCGCCCTCGGTCTGCTCGCCCTGCCCGGCGTGCGCTCCGAGATGTACGGCGCCATCAACGTCTTCATCGTCTGCACGGTGCTCGCGAACTTCACGCTCGACTCGTTCCTGCCGCTCGGCGGCTTCTTCCTCGTGAACGTCGGCACGCTCTTCTTCGGCATCACCTTCACGCAGCGCGACCGCGTGCACCGCTTCGGGCGCACGGTCGTCTACCGCATGATCGCGGCGGCGGCCTTCGCCAACGTGCTCGCCGCGCTCACGGTGGGGACGCCGTGGCGCTACGTGGCCGTGAGCTTCATCGCCATCATCGTCGCTGAGGCGGCCAACACCGAGGTCTACCACTCGCTGCTCCACCGCCGCTGGTTCACGCGCGTGGCGAGCTCGAACGCGGTGGCCGCGCCGATCGACACGATCATCTTCACGACGCTCGCCTTCGCCGGCGAGGCCTGGGCGACGACCATGTGGATGACCCAGGTGATCGTGACCGACGTGATCGTCAAGTACACTGCCAGCCTGGTCGCGGCCGTGACCATCATGAGCCGCCCCGAGTGGCTCCCGCGGGTGCCCGGCGAGAGCGGCGCACCCGCACCCGCGCCGGCGGCGGGGGACCCGCTCCCCTGACGCGCGCGCGACGGCGCGCCACGAACGAACGCCGCGGCCGCCGACCGACGGCCAGGAGGCCCTCATGACCCTCGACGACTTACAGCGCGCCATCGGCACGACCGTCGGCCCCACGGCGTGGCTCGCCATCCTACAGGAGCGCATCGACGCCTTCGCGGAGGCGACCGGTGACCGCCAGTGGATCCACGTGGACCGCGAGCGCGCCGCCGCGGGACCGTTCGGCGGCACCATCGCCCACGGGTACCTGACGCTGTCGCTCATCGCACCCGCCCACTTCGATCTCGCCGCCTTCCCCGCGGCCGGCGTGACGGTCGTGAACTACGGGCTCGACAAGGTCCGCTTCGTGTCGCCCGTGCGCAGCGGCGCGCGCGTGCGCACGCGCATCGAGCTGCTCGAGCTGGCCGACCGGCGCGGCGGCCGTTGGCTGCTGCGCACGCGCAGCACCGTCGAGATCGAGGACGGCGAGAAGCCCGCGCTCACGGCCGAGGGCCTGTTCCTCCTGGTGCAGGAGGCCTGAGGCGGACGGCGGTCGCGGCCGCGCGCACGTTGCTCAGCCGGGATCGGTGCCGAGCAGCCGCCCCACGCCCCGCGCCAGCGACAAGGCCAGCGCGTCCTCGTACGGCGACGTGGCGAGCGACAGCCCGACCGGCAGGCCATCGGCGTCGAATCCCACGGGGACGGTGGCGATCGGCCCACCGAGCAGGTTGCCGAGCGTGGTGAGGCGCAGCACGTCGAGGTTCGCCTCGAAGAACGCGGCGTCGTCGGCGACGAGGGCGTCCAAGCGCGGCGGGGGCACCGCGACGGTCGGGAGCACGAACGCGTCGAACGCCAGCGCCTCCTCCCACACCTGGTGCCGCAGGCGGTCGCGCGCCCAGGTGAGCCGGAGGTAGTCCGTCGCCGGCCGCCCGCGGTTCGCCAGGATGCGGCTCACCACGCGCGGGTCCATGCGCGCGCCGTCGCGATCCAGCATCTCTTCGTAGAGCGCGAGCGCCTCGTGCGCGGCGAACGAGCCGTAGCGACGGTAGAGGCCGTCGAGCTCGGTGAGGGCCGGCAGCGGCGAGCGGTCGATCTCGTGGCCGGCGTCGGCGATCGACGCGAGCGCGGCCTCCACCACCTCCGCCACGCCCTCGTCGAGCCCCTCGAAGCAGACGTCGGGCGGCGCCCACAGCCGCCAGCGCCGCGGCGCCTCGGGCAGCGGCTCCGCCGGCCGGCCCGCCATCGCGCCGAAGAGCACCCAGGCGTCGTCGCAGGTGCGGGCGATGGGCCCGAGCGTGTCGACGGTCGTGGAGAGCGCCACGCAGCCCTCGCGCGGGATCAGGCAGTCGGTGGTCTTGAGGCCGACGAGCGCGTTGAAGCTCGCGGGGATCCGCACCGACCCGCCGGTGTCGCTGCCGACCGCCGCGCAGGCGCGCCGCGTCGCCACGGCCACGGCCGATCCCGACGACGACCCGCCGGGCACGCGCGAGGGATCGAAGGCGTTGCCGGGCGTGCCGGTGTGCGGGTTGATACCGATCCCGCTGAAGGCCAGCTCCGTCATGGTCGTCTTGCCCAGGAAGATCCCGCCGGCCGCGTCGAGCCGCGCCGCCACGGGCGCGTCCAGCTCCGCCGGAAGCCCGTCCATGAGCGGTGGGCAGCCGGCACCCGTCACCTCGCCCTCGGTGTCGATCAGGTCCTTGATCGCCAGCGGGACGCCGTCGAGCGGCCCGGCGTGCACGCCGGCCGCGAAGCGCCTGTGCGACGCCTCGGCCTGGCGGCGGGCGCGATCCGCCGTCACCAGCCGGTAGACGTCGCCGGGTGCGAGGCGGTCGAGGTAGGCCTCGGTCACCTCGACGGGGTCGAGGGTGCCGGCACGGTAGGCGGCGCCGAGCTCGGCGATCGTCATCGCGGTCGGATCCTTGTGGGACATGCCGCAGGATACCGGCCGGCGCGACCACGCCGCCGCCAGTCGCCCCGCAACGGCGTCGCGCGGGCGTGCGCGAGGCGTATCATCCGGGGTCACGGCGAGCGGAGGTGAGGGTGACGAATCACGAACCGACCGACGGGCGGCTGCGCTTCGACCACGTCCCCCCCGACGCTCCAGAGGCGCTGGCGCTCATGCACGCGCTCGTGAGCGACCTGCTGGCGCGCTACGGCGCCGACGACTGGCAGGGCGACGTCGTGCCAGAGGGGTGCACGGCGCCGAGCGGGGCGTTCGTGGTGGTGCGCGCCGAGGGCCGGCCGGTGGCATGTGGCGGGCTGCGCGCGTTGGCGCCGGGCGTCGCCGAGCTCAAGCGCATGTACGTGTCGCCCGCCGTGCGCGGCCGCGGCGTCGCCCGCGCGCTCCTGGCGCACCTCGAAGAGGAAGCCCGGGCGCGGGGGTACCGCACCATGCGGCTCGAGGCCGGTACCCGGCAGCCCGAGGCGTTGCGCCTGTACGAGGCCGCCGGCTACCGGCCCGTCACGCCCGGCTGGGGCGAGTACGCCGACGATCCGCAGAGCGCCTTCTTCGAGAAGTCGCTCGTCGCCACGCCGCCGTGACGCAGGCCGCGCGGAGCGGTGATCGCGCCGCACCGCCGCGGTAGCATGAGCCTCCAGGAGGCCCTCGCATGCAACGTACCCGCGCCGAACTCGAGGGCATGCATCACGACGAGCTCGTGACGCGTGTGCTCGAGCTGCAGGACATGCTCAAGGAGGGCCTAGCCGTCCGCGACGCGCTCCACGGCGTGCTCAACACGCTGCTCAACGCCAAGGCCGACGAGGTCGCGTCGTACGCCGATCGCGACGACGGCGAGCTCGACCACGACGAGCTCGAGCTCAAGCACGCCTGGGCCGCGGCCCGGCACGCGGTGTCGAACCCGTTGGGGCTGATGCACACGAGGAGCGAGGAGGAGCGCTGAACAGCGCTCCTCCTCGCGGCGTGCGGTCTAGGCCGGGATCGGGCCGCGCAGTGCGCGGCGCCGGTCGGCGAGGATGGCGCGAAGCATGATCGCGCCGGCGAACCACGTCCAGTTCTGCGCCCAGATCATCACGTAGAGGACGACGAGGGCGACGAGGACCAGATGTCTCATGCGTCACCGCCT